>NZ_JBWKKU010000001.1:246102-278308 GCF_056431445.1 Saccharopolyspora sp. NPDC045941 | reverse complement strand
CCCCTGTCTTCCCCTCCTTCGCCGAAGAAACCTGGGTAGACGCAGCCTTTTCCTCTTTTTCCCCCCGAAAGCCTTTACCCCCCTTCTCTCCCCCCCCCCCCCCCCCCGCCCCCAACGGCACGACTCGATCAGTTGTAGGAGCTCACCGAGGCGGCGATGATCACGAAGAAGATCACGTAGATCAGGATGATCAGGACCCACCAGGCGGCGCCGGCGATGATGCCGATCTTGCCCCACTTCTTGGCGTCGTCCGCCGCGGCCTGGGCCTGCTGGTACTGGCCCTGGGCCCACAGGTTCTGCACCGAGGTGGCCTTGATCAGCGACGGGATCGCGAACGGCCAGCACAGGAAGATCGAACCGATGCCCCAGCCGATGTTGTTGTTCGGCGGGGCGCCGCCGGGCTGCTGCCCGTAGGGGTTCGGCTGGCCGTAGGGGTTCTGCTGCCCGTAGGGGTCAGGCTGGCCGTACGGCTGCTGGGGCATCGGCCCCGACGGCGGACCGTATCCGCCCGGCTGCTGACCGTACGGCTGCTGCGGGTTGGGCCCCGAAGGCGGGCCGCCATAGGGATTAGTCACGATTGATCCTTTAATTGTCGAACAAAAGCCAGGTGTCCTTGCCCGTACGCAAAGAGTCCGGCCAGCAACGTACCTGAGACGTACTCAGGTCAGGGTCGGTTCCACGCATTCCGCGCCGAAGTTGTGATCAGAACCCCAGCTTGCGCAGTTGCTTCGGGTCGCGCTGCCAGTCCTTGGCGACCTTGACGTGCAGATCCAGGTAGATCTTGGTGCCCAGCAGCGCCTGGATGTGCTTGCGCGCCTGGGTGCCGACGGCGCGCAAGCGCTCCCCGCCGCGGCCGATGACGATCGACTTCTGGCTGGAGCGCTCGACGTAGAGCACCGCGTGCACGTCGATCAGGTCCTTGCGGCCCTCGCGGGGGATCATCTCCTCGATGGTGACGGCCAGCGAGTGCGGCAGTTCGTCGCGCACGCCCTCCAGCGCCGCCTCCCGGATCAGCTCCGCGATGAGCGTCGTCTCCGGTTCGTCGGTGAGCTCGCCGTCCGGGTACAGCTGCGGGCCCTCCGGCATCTGCGCGACCAGCAGATCGGCCAGCACGTCGACCTGGAAGGAATCCACTGCGGAAACCGGCACCAGGTCGGCGAAGTCCATCACCTGCTGCAGGTCCAGCAGCTGCTGGGCGACCTGCTCCTTGCTGACCAGGTCGGTCTTGGTGACGATGCCCAGCACCGGGGTGCGGCGGGCCACCTTCTTCAGCTGCTCGGCGATGAACCGGTCGCCCGGGCCGACCTTCTGATCGGCGGGCACGCAGAACCCGACCACGTCCACTTCGGACCACGTCTCGTAGACCAGGTCGTTGAGCCGCCGCCCGAGCAGGGTGCGCGGCCGGTGCAGGCCGGGGGTGTCGACGATGATCAGCTGCGCGTCGGGCCGGTGCACGATGCCGCGGATGGCGTGCCGGGTGGTCTGCGGCTTGCTGGAGGTGATCGCCACCTTCGAGCCGACCAGACTGTTCGTCAGCGTCGACTTCCCGGCGTTGGGCCGGCCGACGAAGCAGGCGAATCCGGAGCGGTGCACATCTGCGGAGCTGGTCACCGCACCATTGTGACCGGCCCGCCCCGGCCGCAGCACAGAGGGCGTCCACCCCCGGGGACCCGAGGCCCGGGAGGCACCCAGTGACGCAATTTCAATGGAAATCGAAGGTCCGATTTCCATTGAAATTGCGGAAGTTGTCCACAGCCTTCGGCGTGTCGAGGCACGACACGCCGGAGGTCCGCAATTTCCATTGAAACTGCGGACCAGGGCCGGAGGCCCGACGCCCTGGACCGGTGTCCGAGTGCATCGGGGTAGCGAGGTTCCGGGGGGAAAGCCGGGTTACGCCTGGAGGACGCCGGCGACGGTGCCGGTGGCGTCCGCGCGGAGGATCTGCGCAGTGCGGGTGAAGTCGTGGACCGCCGCGACCGAGTCGGCGTCGACCGCGTCGGCGTCGGTGACGACCGCGGCCGCTTCGAGGCCCTCCGCGCCGCTGGCGACGGCTGCCGCCACCGCCGCCTGCAGGGCGGTCAGCCGCAGGGACGGCAGGGCGACCGTGCACGCCGCGTAGGTGCGGCCGTCGGTGTCGCGCACCGCCGCGCCCTCGGCCGCTCCGGTGCGGGCTCGGGACGACCGCGCGAGCGTGACGATCTTGGCGTCCTCCGGGTCGATCTCCTGCGGGGCCACCGCTTCGACGTGCTCAGCCACGGGCGTTGCTTCCCTCCTGGTCGGCACCGCGCAGCGGTGCTTGATCTGCGTTCACCGGGCGGACGAGCAGCGCGTTGATGCGAATCCGCCCACGGTGGTCCTTGCCGCCCTCGGCGCGCAGCCGCAGGCCGGCGATCTCGGTCTCCGCGCCGGGCAGCGGCACGCGGCCGAGCCGCTGCGCCAGCAGCCCGCCGACGGTCTCCACGTCGGAGTCGTCGAGCTCCACGCCGAACAGCTCGCCGAGGTCCTCGACGGGCAGCCGCGAGCTGACCCGGACGGTGCCGTCGTCGAGCCGTTCGATCGGGCGGTGCTCCTCCAGGTCCGACTCGTCGGTGATCTCGCCGACGATCTCCTCGATGATGTCCTCGATGGTCAGCAAGCCCGCGGTGCCGCCGTACTCGTCGACAGCGATGGCCAGGTGGCTGCGGGAGATCTGCATCTCGCCGAGCAGCTCGTCGAGCCGCTTGGTGTCCGGCACGAAGCTGGCCGGGCGCATCAGCTCCGCCACCGTCGACCCGGTCTGGTCGCGGCCGGCGAGCACGGCGCTGGTCAGGTCCTTCAGGGTCACCACGCCGACGATGTCGTCGATGCTCTCGCCGATCACCGGGACGCGGGAGAAGCCGGAGCGCAGGCACAGCGCCACCGCCTGCCGGGCGGACTTGGTCTGCTCGATCCAGATGATCTCGGTGCGCGGCACCATCACCTCGCGGGCGAGGGTGTCGCCGAGCTCGAAGACCGAGTGGATCATCTCCCGCTCGCCCGCGGCCACCACGCCGCGTTCGCCGGCGAGGTCGACCAGCTCGCGCAGCTCCACCTCGGTGGAGAACGGGCCCTCGCGGAAGCCCTTGCCGGGGGTGATCATGTTGCCGATCAGGATCAGCAGCCTGGTCAGCGGGTTGAGCAACCTGGCCAGCACCCGCACCGGCGCGGCCACCTTGAGCCCGATGCCGTACGGGTGCTGCCGGCCGAGGGTGCGCGGGCCGACGCCGACCAGCACGTAGGACGCAACCAGCATGATCAGCCCGGCGATCACGACCGCCCACGCCTCGGAGTCGGCCAGCCGCAGGGCCACCACGGTGACCAGCACCGTCGCGCCCATCTCGCACGCCAGCCGCAGCAACAGCAGCAGGTTGACGTGGCGGGGCCGGTCGGCGAGCAGCTGCGCGAGCTGCTTGGCGCCGCCGCGGCCCTCGCGGACGAGTTCGTCGACGCGGGCCCGGGAGGCCACGGTGATGGCGGATTCGGAGGCCGCGAAGACCCCGGCCGCCAGCACCAGCAGCACCGCGATGATCAAGAACGCAGTGGAACCGGTCAAGTCCACCGCCGGCTCCCCTAGTTGGCGTTGGCCGGGCCGCCCTGCGGCGACTCCGGCTCGTCCAGCCCGACGGCGCCCAGCACCCGGGCGTCCGCGCTGCGCTGCGCCTCAGCCCGCTCGGCCTCGTCGCGTGCCTCGCGGTACTCGGCGAGGATGCGGTTTTGCAGGCCGAACATCTCCCGCTCCTCCTCCGGCTCGGCGTGGTCGTAGCCGAGCAGGTGCAGCACCCCGTGCACGGTGAGCAGGTGCAGCTCGTCCAGCAGGCTGTGCCCGGCCTTGCGGGCCTGATCCTTGGCGAACGCCGGGCAGAGCACGATGTCGCCCAGCAGCGCCGGGCCGGAGCCCGCGGAGTCCGGGCGGCGGGCCGAGTCGTACTCGTCCATCGGGAACGACATCACGTCGGTGGGACCGGGCAGATCCATCCACCGCTCGTGCAGGTCGGCCATCACGTCGAGCTCCACCAGCACGATGGACAGCTCGGCGAGCTGGCTGACGCTCATCTTGTCGAGGGCGAACCGGGCGACCGAGACGATGGTCGCCTCGGGCACTGCGACGCCGGATTCGTTGGCGATCTCGATGCTCATGCTCGTCCTCGTCGTTGCCCGTTGCGCCGGCCCGACCGGGCGTGGTCGTCGGCGTCTTCCAGGGCGTGCCAGCGGTCGTACGCGTTGACGATGTCGGTGACCAGCCGGTGCCGCACCACGTCGTGGCTGTCCAGCAGCGCGAAGTGCACGTCGTCGACATCGCCCAAGATGTTCTGCACGATCTTCAGCCCACTGCGCTGGCCGCCGGGCAGGTCGATCTGCGTGACATCCCCGGTGACCACGATCTTGGAGCCGAAGCCCAGCCGGGTCAGGAACATCTTCATCTGCTCGGGCGTGGTGTTCTGCGCCTCGTCCAAGATGATGAACGCGTCGTTGAGGGTGCGGCCGCGCATGTAGGCCAGCGGCGCGATCTCGATCGTGCCGGCCTGCGTCAGCCGCGGCACCGACTCCGGGTCGACCATGTCGTGCAGCGCGTCGTACAGCGGCCGCAGGTACGGGTCGATCTTCTCGTAGAGGGTGCCCGGCAGGAACCCGAGCCGCTCGCCGGCCTCGACGGCGGGGCGGGTGAGGATGATCCGGTTGACCTGCTTCGCCTGCAGCGCCTGCACGGCCTTGGCCATCGCCAGGTACGTCTTGCCGGTACCGGCGGGGCCGATGCCGAACACCACGGTGTGGTGGTCGATGGCGTCGACGTAGCGCTTCTGGTTGAGCGTCTTGGGGCGGATCGTCCGGCCGCGCCGGGACACGATGTCCAGGCTGAGCACGTCGGCGGGCGACTCGCCGTGGTCGGCCGAGAGCATCGCGACGCTGCGGCGGACGATGTCCGGCGTGAGTTGACTGCCCTTGGCGATCAGCGCGATCAGCTCGGCGAACACCCGTTCGGCGAACGCGACCTCCGCGGGATCCCCGGACAGCGTCACCTCGTTGCCCCGGACATGGACATCGGCGGTGAGCAGATCCTCCACGACCCGAAGGTTCTCGTCCCTGGATCCGACCAGCGTCAGCACGACGTTGTCGGGAACGGTCACCTTCGACTGCGCTGTCGCCTCTGGGGCTGCGGTCTGGGGGTGCTCTCCGGACTGGGCGGCGGCTCCACCCGCTGCAATACCGGCCACGTGTTTTCGGGCCTGCTTTCTGCGCGTTCGCGCGGGTCGTTCGGTCAGTTCTCCCTGGCGTCGATGGTAGTCCACCCGGCAATCAGATTGCCGCCGTCACCGCCACCTCGACGCGGCGGGGATCAGCCCCTGAGCGGCCCGCCGGTGAGCCCGCCGAGCGGTTCGCCGCCGAGGAGGTGCAGGTGCACGTGGAAGATCGTCTGGCCCGCGTCGGCGTTGGTGTTGAACAGCAGTCGGTAGCCGGATTCCGCGATGCCCTCCTGCTCGGCGATGTCGCGGGCGACGGTGATCAGCTCGGCCAGCAGCTCCGGGTCGGCGGCGGCGAGCTCGGCGGCGTTGCGGTAGCGCTTCTTCGGCACGACGAGCACGTGCGTGGCGGCCTGCGGGTTGATGTCGCGGATGGCGATGACGCGGTCGTCCTCGCGAACGACGTCCGCCGGGATTTCGCGCGCGATGATCCGCAGGAAAAGGGAATCCATGTCGCTCATGCCCGGAAGATTAGCCGAGCGGTCCGGCGCGGTTCGATCATCGCGGGGCCGGTTCCCGTCACATCCCCGGCACGCTGCGCCGCAACCGGGTCTGGGGGTTGTCCCGTTTGCGGCGCAGCTCTCGCCGGACCGAGGGGGGAGGTGTCCGGCGAGTGCTGGGGTCCGATGCCCCGTGCGGCACCGGTCGCGGCAAAACCTCACCGCGATCTTTCGCACACGAAGCGTATCGTTGCGTCAGCCGTTCGCGCTACGGATAGCCCAAAGTTTTTGATCTTCTTAGCGGTACGTGACCGCCGATCGCGCGGGATGACAATTTCGCGGGAAATTGATCTTCACCCGAGTGAGTGTGGAATTCTCGCGAAATTGCGCCCCGCGCAATCAGGACCAGCGGTCGGTGCGGGCGCCTAGGGCGCCGAGGGCGACCGCCGCGGCCGTGGAGGCGCGCAGGACCGTCGGGCCGAGGCGGACGACGTGCGCGCCGGCGTCGGCCAGAGCCGCGAGCTCGTCGCCGGTCACGCCGCCTTCCGGACCGACGATCAGGACGAGTTCGCCGGTTTCGGGCAGCTCGATGGACGCCAGCGGCGCGGTAGCCGACTCGTGCAGCACCAACGCCGCGTCGGCCCCGCGCACCAGCTCCGCGAGCTGCTTGGTGCTCACCGGCTCGTCGACCGGCGGCGTCCAGGCCCGCCGCGCCTGCTTCGCCGCCTGCGCGGCCGTGCTGCGCCACCGCGCCAGCGCCTTCGCGCCGCGCGGGCCGTCGTCCCACTTCGCCACGCACCGGGCGGCGCGCCACGGCACCACCGCGTCCACGCCCGCCTCGGTGGCCAGCTCCACCGCGAGTTCCCCGCGGTCACCCTTGACCAGCGCCTGCGCCAGCCGGACCCGCAGACCCGGCTGCGGAACCTGCCAGGTCTCGGACACCGCGAGCTGCAGCGAGTCCTTCGCCGCGGCAAGCACTTCGCAGCGCGCCATGCCGCCCTGCCCGTCCGAGAGCAGCAGCTGCTCACCGACTCGCAGGCGGCGCACGGTGGCCGCGTGCTTGCCCTCCGGGCCGTCCAGCGTGGTCGCGCCGACGGCGGGCAGCCGGTCGACGGAGAACACCGGCAGCGAGGATTCCGACACTTCCGGCCTCAGCTCTCGTCTTCGCGGCGAACCGCGTGCGAAACCACTCGGTCAGCGGTGGCCGAACGAGCGGAAGCGGGAGAACAGCCCGTGCCGGCTGCCGTTGCCGTTGGCGGTCACCGTCGGCTCCGGCTGCTCCTCGCCGCGCAGCGTGGCGAGCTGGCGCAGCAGGTCGGACTGCGCGTCGTCGAGCCGCGTCGGCACCACGACGTCGAGGTGCACGTGCAGGTCGCCGTGCCCGCTGACCTTGCCGTTGGACCGCAGCTTGGGCAGGCCCCGGCCGGCGAGCACGTGCTCGGTGCCGGGCTGCGTGCCCGGCTCGACCGTGAGCTCCTCCTGGCCGCCGTCGAGCGTCTCCAGGGTGAGCACGGTGCCCAGCGCGGCCGCCGTCATCGGCAGCTCGACGGTGCAGTGCAGGTCCGCGCCGTCACGGGTGAACCGCTCGTGCGGCAGCTCCTCGACCTCGACGAACAGGTCACCGGCCGGCCCGCCGCCGGGCCCGACCTCGCCCTCGCCGGCCAGCCGCACCCGCATCCCGTCGCCGACCCCGGCCGGGATCTTGACGGTGATGGTGCGCCGCGCGCGGACCCGTCCGTCGCCGCCGCACTGCTGGCACGGGTCGGTGATGACCTCGCCGAAACCGCGGCACACCGGGCACGGCCTGGACGTCATGACCTGCCCCAGGAACGACCGCTGCACGGACTGCACCTCGCCGCGGCCACCACAGGTGTCGCAGGTCGATGGGGCGCTGCCGACGCGCGAACCGCCGCCGTCGCAGGAGTCGCAGAGCACCGCCGTGTCCACGGTGATGTCGCGGTTCACGCCGCTGGCGCACTCCTCCAGCGTCAGCTCCAGCCGCAGCAGCGCGTCCGAGCCGGGCTGGACCCTGCTGCGCGGCCCGCGGCCGCCGCCACCGGCGCCGCCGCCGAAGAAGGCGTCCATGATGTCGCCCAGCCCGCCGAACCCGGCGAAGGGATCTCCCATGCCGCCGCCGGCACCGCCGCCATTGCCCAGCGGATCCCCGCCGAGGTCGACAACCTGCCGCTTCTTGGGGTCGGAAAGCACCTCGTAGGCGGTCGTCACCTCCCGGAACCGCTCCTGCGCGGCCTCGTCGGGGTTGACGTCCGGGTGCAGTTCCCGCGCGAGCTTGCGGTACGCCCGCTTGATCTGCTCGGGTGTCGCGTCCCTGGCCACCCCGAGGGTCGCGTAGTAGTCCCTGGCCACCTTCTCAGTACTTCCTCTGCTCGATCAACGAGTTCTCGCCGGTCAGACGTCGGTGAACAGTCACCGACCGACCAGGATCTCACCCACGTAAGCGGCGACGGCCCGCACGGCCGCCATGGTCCCCGGGTAGTCCATCCGCGTCGGACCGACCACCCCCAGGCCTCCCAGCACCATGCCATCCGAACCGTATCCGGTCGAAATCACCGAGGTCGTCTGCATCTCCTTGGCTTCGTTCTCCATCCCGATGCTGACCCGCACGGTGCCCGAGTCGCGGGCCGCGGCGAGCAGCTTGAGCACCACGACCTGCTCTTCGAGCGCCTCCAGGACCTGGCGCAGCGAGTTGGGAAAGTCGGCGACGTTGCGGGTCAGGTTGGGCGTGCCGCCGAGCAGCATCCGCTCCTCGGGGTGCTCGACCAGCGATTCGATGAGCACGCTGCACACCCGGATCAGCGCGTCGCGCAGCTCCGGCGGCGCCTGGTCGGGCAGCTCGGCCACCGCGGCGGAGGCGTCGGCGAGCCGCTTCTCGGCCATCGAGGCGTTGAGCACGTTGCGCAGCCGGGCCACGTCGTCGTCGGTGATCACGTCGCCGAGGTCGACCATCCGCTGGTCGACGCGCCCGGTGTTGGTGATCAGCACCAGCATCAGCCGTGCCGGGGTGATGGTGACGACCTCGACGTGCCGGACGGTCGACCGGGTCAGCGTGGGGTACTGCACCACGGCGACCTGCTGGGTGAGCTGGGCCAGCAGCCGCACGCTGCGGCGCATCACGTCGTCGAGGTCCAGCGCGCCTTCGAGGAACTTGTGGATGGCCCGGCGCTCGGCCTCCGTGAGCGGCTTGACCTCGTGCAGCCGGTCCACGAACAGCCGGTAGCCCTTGTCGGTGGGCACCCGGCCGGCGCTGGTGTGCGGCTGGACGATGAAGCCGTCCTCCTCGAGCACGGCCATGTCGTTGCGGACTGTGGCGCTGGACACACCAAGGTTGTGGCGGTCGACGAGGGCCTTCGAACCGACCGGTTCCTTGGTCGACACGTAGTCGGCCACGATCGCCCTCAGCACCTCGAACCGGCGTTCATCCGCGTTCACACGCCACCTCCTCCGCACCTCGGCAGCGGCCGAAGACCGCACAGCGCTAATGCTCAGCGCTCATGTTCAGAGCCCGGGCGGCGCCCGGGTACCACCATCGAGTTTACGGTGTTCGTGCACCGGAGCCGAGAGCCGCGGGCGCGCGGCGGTAGCCTGCGGCCACGACGACGGGCGCCGGTCCGATCCGCCGGACCGGGCGGAGCACTCCCGCCGCGGCGGGGTACCCGCAGGTGGACCAACCTCGGTGGGCGCCGGATTCGGCCGTTCGCCAGGAGGTGGCGTGATCTTCAAGGACGTCCGGGAGGGGCAGCCGTACCCCGACCACGGGCTGTCGCTGCGGGACTGGGCGAACGTGCCGCCGCGCCCGGTGCGGATGGAAGAGCTGGTCACCACGACGAAGGTGCTGCACCTGGACCGGCTGCTGAGCCCGGACTCGACGTTCTTCGGCGACCTGTTCCCGCACGTGGTCCGCTGGCAGGGCGAGCTCTTCCTGGAGGACGGCCTGCACCGGGCGCTGCGATCGGCCCTCCACCAGCGCACGGTCCTGCACGTCCGGGTCTTCGACCTCGACGCCCTCCGCTGACCCGTTCTGCCGCAATTTCAATGGAAATCAGAGGTCCGATTTCCATTGAAATTGCGGAAATGGAACTCAGGTTTCGTCACGTGGAAACATCGATCGGACGGCCTGGTCGGGCGGGGAGGTGGCCTGGTCGGGCGGGGAGATGGCCTGGTCGGGCGGGGAGGGTGGCTAGGTGGCCTGGTCGAGTGGATGGGCTGGTCGGGGTGGGCTGGTCGGAGTGGGTGGCCTGGTCTGGCCGGGTGGGCGTGGCTTCTTCAGGCGAGCAGGCGTTGGACCACTCCGTCCGCGAGGAGTCGGCCTCGGTCCGTCAGGACGCAGCGGCCCGCCGTCAGCTCTTCGCGCTCCAGGAGGCCGTCCGCCGCCGCTTGCTTCGCCGCCACCCCGCCCTGCTCGTCCAGCGCTTCCACCGGAAGGCCCGTCGCCAGGCGGAGTTCCAGCATGATCCGCTCGATGCGCTGGTCTTCGGCGTCGAGGCGCTCCCGCCCCGCCGCCGGCGAGGCGCCCTCCGCCAGCACCGCCGCGTAGCGGGCCGGGTGCTTGACGTTCCACCAGCGGACGCCGCCGACGTGGCTGTGCGCGCCCGGCCCGGCGCCCCACCAGTCGCCGCCCTGCCAGTAGCCGAGGTTGTGGCGGCAGCGCGCCGCGTCGTCGCGGGCCCAGTTCGACACCTCGTACCAGCCCAGGCCCGCCTCGCCGAGCACACCGTCGATCAGCTCGTAGCGGTCGGCGAGCACCTCGTCGTCGGGCATCGGCAGCTCGCCGCGGCGGACCTTGCGGGCCATCGCGGTGCCGTCCTCCACGATCAGCGCGTACGCCGAGACGTGGTCGACCCCGGTGGACAGCACCGCGTCCAGCGAGGCCCGCAGGTCGTCGTCGGTCTCCCCTGGCGTGCCGTAGATGAGGTCCAGGTTGACGTGCTCGAAGCCGGCCGCGCGTGCCTCGCCGACCGCCGCGACCGCGCGGCCCGGCGTGTGCCGCCGCTCCAGCACCCGCAGCACGTGCTCGGCGGCGGACTGCATGCCCAGCGACACCCGGTTGTAGCCGGCCTCGCGGATTCCGGCGAAGAACTCCGGCGACGTCGATTCCGGGTTGGATTCCGTGGTGACTTCCGCCTCATCGGCGAGCCCGAACGACTCGCGGACCGCGGTCAGCACCTCGCCCAGCCGCTGCGCGCCGAGCAAGGATGGCGTGCCGCCGCCGACGAACACCGTCTCCGCCGCGGGCACCGCCTGACCGCCCGCCGCGAGCACCCCCGCGCCCAGCTCCAGCTCCGCGCGCAGACCGTCCAGCCAGCTGCCGAAACCCGCTGCTGAGCCCAGCTCGTCGGCGGTGTAGGTGTTGAAGTCGCAGTAGCCGCAGCGGGTGGCGCAGAACGGCACGTGCACGTACACCCCGAACGGCCGCGAACCCAGTCCGGTCAGGGCCTCGGGCGGGAGCGTTCCGTCGGCCGGGGCGGGTTCGCCGACAGGCAGTTGAGCAGGCACTCCACCACTGTCTCACCATGCGGATGGGGATGGACCGCCCGGTGAGCGCGTGGCACGCTGCGACCCATGGGTGCGACCTTGCCGAGGCTCTTGCTGGTCACACGCCGCTACGTGGACCTGCGGCGCGTGTCCAGCGCGCTGTGCCGCGCCATGGGTTGATTCCCGCTGCCGCGTTCTGCTTTGTCCAGTCGGCGCCGGGAGCGCCGAGCAGTGAGAACCGTCACCGACGACGGGAATTCCACGCGGCGCTGCCGCGCCCGAATCCCGGAGGTCGGACATGGTCCCCCCGACGGAAGCCCCTGCTCGCCCCGCCCGCAAGCGCAAGACGCGCGGCGAGGGCCAGTGGGCGCTCGGTTACCGCGAGCCGCTCAACGCCAACGAGCGCTCCAAGAAGGACGACAACCCGCTGAACGTCCGGCAGCGCATCGAGACGATCTACGCCCACGGCGGCTTCGACTCGATCGACCCGGCCGATCTGCGTGGTCGTTTCCGCTGGTGGGGGCTGTACACCCAGCGCGCACCGGGCATTCCCGGCGCGCGTACCGGCACGATCGAGCCCGAGGAGCTCGACGACCGCTACTTCATGCTGCGGGTCCGCATCGACGGCGGCGCGCTGACCACCGAGCAGCTGCGCACCATCGGTGAGATCTCGCAGACCTACGCGCGCGACACCGCCGACATCACCGACCGGCAGAACATCCAGCTGCACTGGGTGCGCGTGGAGGACATGCCGACGATCTGGCAGAAGCTGGAGGGCGTCGGGCTGTCCACCACCGAGGCCTGCGGCGACTGCCCCCGCGTCGTGCTGGGCTCGCCGGTGGCGGGCATCGCCGCGAACGAGATCATCGACGCCACCCCGGCGATCGACGAGATCGCCGAGCGATTCATCGGCGACAAGTCGCTGTCGAACCTGCCGCGGAAGTTCAAGACCGCGATCAGCGGCTCGCCGCGCTGGGACACCGTGCCGGAGATCAACGACATCTCGCTGGTCGGCGTCGTGCACCCGGAGCACGGGCCCGGCTTCGACCTGTGGGTCGGCGGCGGCCTGTCCACGAACCCGAAGCTGGCCGTGCGGCTGGGCGCCTGGGTGCCGCTGGGCGAGGTCGCCGAGGTGTGGCAGGCCGTGGTGCAGATCTTCCGCGACTACGGCTACCGGCGGCTGCGGCACCGCGCCCGGCTGAAGTTCCTGCTCGCCGACTGGGGCCCGGAGAAGTTCCGGCAGGTGCTGGAGGACGAGTACCTGGGCCGCGAGCTGGTCGACGGCCCCGCGCCGGAGACACCGACCGGGCACCGCGACCACGTCGGCGTGCACCCGCAGGTGGACGGCAACTTCTACGTCGGCGCGAAGTCCGCGGCGGGCCGGGTCAGCGGCTCCACGCTGGTGGAGGTCGCCAAGGCCGCCGAGCGGGTCGGTTCGCGGCGCGTCCGCACCACCGTCGAGCAGAACCTGCTCGTCCTCGACGTGCCGCAGTCCGAAGTGGACGGTCTGGTCGCGGATCTGGGCGCGCTGGGCCTGCAGGCCGACCCGTCGCCGTGGCGGCGGAACGTGCTGGCCTGCACCGGCATCGAGTTCTGCAAGCTGGCCATCGTCGAGACCAAGGAGCGGGCGATCGCGCTGGTCGACGAGCTGGAGCAGCGGCTGGCCGACATCCAGGGCGACGTGACCGACCCGGTGACGATCAACCTCAACGGCTGCCCCAACGCCTGCGCCCGCACCCAGGTCGCCGACATCGGCCTGAAGGGCCAGATGGTGCCGGACGGCAACGGCAACCAGGTCGAGGGCTTCCAGGTGCACCTCGGCGGCGGCCTCGGTCAGGACGCCGGGTTCGGCCGCAAGATCCGCGGCCACAAGGTCACCTCCGCGGAACTCGGCGACTACGTGGAACGCCTCGTCCGCAACTACCTGGCGCAGCGCGGCACCGGCGAGCGCTTCGCGCAGTGGGTGGCGCGGGCCGAGGAGGACGACCTCAAGTGAGCCGGGCGACACCGTTCTACTGCCCGTACTGCGGGGACGAGGACCTCACGCCCGAGGCCGAGCCCGCGGGCGCGTGGCAGTGCGGCTCGTGCCTGCGGGTGTTCACCGTTCGGCTCGTGGGGTTGTCGCTCGGCGACCCGGCTGGAGGAAACGGAGACCGATGACTGCCGACACCACCACGAAAATCGGCGCGCGACGCGGCGACGAAGAGCTCCGCGCACTGGTCGAGGAGGCCGCGCCGCGGCTGGCCGAGGCCAGCGCAGAGGAAGCGCTGCGCTGGGCCGCCGACACCTTCGGCGACGGCCTGATCGTCGCGTCGAACATGCAGGACGCGGTGCTGGTCGACCTGGCGGCCAAGGCCAAGCCGGGCGTGGACGTGCTGTTCCTGGAGACCGGCTACCACTTCGCCGAGACCATCGGCACCCGCGACGCCGTGGCACAGGTCTACGACGTCAGCATCGTCAACGCCGTCGCCGAGCAGACCGTCGCCGAGCAGGACGCCGCCGAGGGGCCCCGGCTGTTCGAGCGGGACCCGAACCGCTGCTGCTTCCTGCGCAAGGTGGTGCCGCTGCGCAACACCCTGGCCCGCTACGAGGCGTGGGTGACCGGCGTGCGCCGGGTGGAGGCCCCGACGCGGGCGAACACGCCGATCGCGACCTGGGACGAGCGCAACGGCCTGGTCAAGATCAATCCGCTCGCGGCGTGGTCCGACGACGACATGCAGCACTACATCGACGAGCACGGCGTGCTGGTCAACCCGCTGGTGGCGGCCGGCTACCCGTCGATCGGGTGCCAGCCCTGCACCGCCAAGCCCGCCCCGGGCGCCGACCCGCGCAGCGGGCGCTGGGCGGGCAGCGGCAAGACCGAGTGCGGACTGCACGGCTGAGGAACTCCGGAGGAGACATGACGACAGTCGAGTTGCCGAGCGATCCGGCCGAAGCGCCGCCGCAGGTGGACAACCTGGACGCGCTGGAGTCCGAGGCGATCCACATCTTCCGCGAGGTGGCCGGGGAGTTCGACCGGCCGGTGATCCTGTTCTCCGGCGGCAAGGACTCCACGGTGCTGGTGCACCTGGCGCTGAAGGCGTTCTGGCCGGCTCCGGTGCCGTTCCCGCTGCTGCACGTCGACACCGGGCACAACTTCCCGGAGGTGCTGGCGTTCCGCGACGAGCTGGCGGAGCGGCACGACCTGCGGCTGGTGGTGGCGTCGGTGCAGGACTACATCAACGACGGCCGGCTGCAGGAGCGGCCCGACGGCACCCGCAACCCGCTGCAGACCACGCCGCTGCTGGACGGCATCAGCGAGAACCGGTTCGACGCGGTCTTCGGCGGCGGCCGGCGCGACGAGGAGCGGGCGCGCGCCAAGGAGCGCATCTTCAGCCTGCGCAATGCCTTCGGGCAGTGGGATCCGCGCCGCCAGCGCCCCGAGCTGTGGAACCTGTACAACGGCAAGCACCGGCCGGGCGAGCACGTCCGGGTGTTCCCGCTGTCGAACTGGACCGAGCTGGACATCTGGCGCTACATCCAGCGGGAGAAGATCGAGCTGCCGGAGATCTACTACGCGCACCGCCGCGAGGTGTACCTGCGCGACGGCATGTGGCTGACCTCGGGGCCGTGGGGCGGCCCGCGCGAGGGCGAGGTCCCGGCTTCCAAGATGGTGCGCTACCGCACCGTCGGCGACGGCTCCTGCACCGGCGCGGTGGAATCCGAGGCGTACACGGTCGACGACGTGATCGCCGAGGTCGCCGCCAGCCGCCTCACCGAGCGAGGCGCAACGCGCGCCGACGACCGCCTCTCCGAAGCGGCGATGGAAGACCGCAAGCGCGAGGGCTACTTCTGAGAAGAGCCGTCCGTGGACTCTCTTTGCGTAGCGGTGCAGGTAGCGGCCCCCCTGCGGGAATTGCAGACGCCGCCTCGGCTGTGGGATCCCCGACTTACGTATGACCAATACGCGGCATCGGGGCTGTCCTCGCCGAGAGCCCCTTCGGGCGGACACAGTCTGAGAATCCGCGGCGGTGCAAGTTGCGAGAGTGGGCTAAGCGGCTTCGCCGCTTCACAGAAAAGATCAAACCGAAGTCAAAGCAGTCCGATGTTGTGCGCAGACGAATCAGCTGATCTGCGCTCACGACTCCAGCTTTCCGAGCCGAGCACTCCAAAGCCAGGAATGGGTTCTTCAATGACCGAGACGACCACCCGCACCGCGCCGGACAGCGGCACCGAGGTGACCCTGCCGGTGCACAGCGATCTGCTGCGGTTGGCCACCGCCGGCTCCGTCGACGACGGCAAGAGCACCCTGGTCGGGCGGCTGCTGCACGACACCAAGTCGGTGCTGGCCGACCAGCTCGACGCGGTGCACCGGGCCAGCGCCGACCGCGGCCTGGCCACCCCGGACCTGTCGCTGCTGGTGGACGGCCTGCGCGCGGAGCGCGAGCAGGGCATCACGATCGACGTGGCCTACCGCTACTTCGCCACGCCGAAGCGCACCTTCGTGCTCGCCGACACCCCGGGGCACGTGCAGTACACCCGCAACACCGTCACCGGCGCCTCGACCGCGCAGCTGGCCGTGCTGCTGGTGGACGCGCGGAAGGGCGTCATCGAGCAGACCCGGCGGCACGCCGCGGTGCTGGCGCTGCTGGGCGTGCCGCAGCTGGTGCTGGCGGTCAACAAGATCGACATGGTGGACTTCGACGAGGCGGTGTTCACCCGCATCGCCGCCGAGTTCGCCGAGCACGCCCGGGCCCTGGGCTACGGGGACGACACCGTGGTGACCATCCCGGTGTCCGCGCTGCTCGGCGACAACGTGGTCGAGCGTTCCGCGAACACCCCCTGGTACAGCGGGCCTTCGCTGCTGGAGCACCTGGAGAGCGTGCCGGTGGCGCCGGACCCGCACGATGCGCCGTTCCGGATGCCGGTGCAGTACGTGATCCGGCCGCGCACCGCCGAACACCCGGACTACCGCGGCTACGCGGGCCAGGTGGCGGCCGGTGTCGTCGCCGAGGGCGACGAGGTGGTCGTGCTCCCGGCCGGGCTGCGCACCCGGGTGTCCAAGGTGGACACCCCGAACGGCGCGAAGCCGCGCGCCGCCGCCGGGCACTCTGTCACGCTGCTGCTGGCCGACGACGTGGACATCTCGCGCGGCGACCTGATCGCCGCCGCGGACGCGCCACCGCGGGTGACCGACGAGCTCGACGCCACGGTCTGCTGGCTGGCGGAGAAGCCGCTGAACCCGGGCGCCAAGGTGCTGGTCAAGCACGGCACCCGCACGGTGCAGGCCATCGTCACCGAGCTGTCCGCCCGCTTCGACGAGCAGCAGTTGTCTAGTGTGGATGGTCCGGATTCGTTGCAGCTCAACGAGATCGGCCGAGTTCAGCTGCGCACCTCGGAGCCGCTGCCGGTGGACGACTACGCCGCGAGCCGGCGCACCGGCTCGTTCCTGGTGATCGACCAGTCCGACGGCACCACGCTGGCCGCCGGACTGATCGGCGTGCCGCTGGCACCGCTGGCCGCCGCGTCGGAATGAGCCGCTCATGACCGCTCCGCTGGTGGCCGTCGCGCACGGCAGCCGGGATCCGCGTTCGGCTGCGACGATCCACGCCCTGCTGGACGTGGTGCGCGCGGCGCGCCCGGACCTGGACGTGCGCGTGGCGTTCCTGGACCTCTCGGCGCCGCGCGTCGGCGACGTGCTCAACGCGGTGCACGGCGACGGGCACTCCGCCGCGGTGGTCGTGCCGCTGCTGCTCGGCCGGGCGTTCCACGCCCGCGTCGACGTGCCCGCGGCGGTGGCCGACGTGCAACGGCGCTATCCGCGGTTCCGGGTGCACGTTTCCGACGTGCTGGGGCCGGATCCGAGGCTGGACGGGGCGGCGTGGCGCCGGCTGGTGGACGAGGGCGCCGATCCGGAAGATCCGGAGCTGGGCGTGGTCCTGGCGGGCGCGGGCTCGTCGCACGCAGCGGCGAACCGGCTGGTGGCTGACGTAGCCGGGCGCTGGCAGGCGAAAGCAGCCTGGGCGGGCGTCGTCCCGGCCTTCGCGGCGGCCGCCGAACCGGACGTACCGGCGGCGATCGAGGCCCTGCGCGCCCGCGGCGCGCGCCGCTTCGCGGTCGCCTCCTGGTTCCTGGCCCCGGGCCTGCTCCCGGACCGGATCACCGGCATGGCCCGCGAGCACGCGACCGACCCGCTGATCGCGGCCCCGATGGCCGACGACGACGGCGTGGCGGACCTGATCCTCCACCGCTACGCCGAAACCCTCAGCGCCGCTCCCCTGCAACTCCCCGCGGCCCTGTGAACCGAGAGACCGAACGCCTCATCCAGCCCACAACACCCTAGCTATAATGCTCGCGTTATATTAAGCTTGTGAGCTGGGACGTCGAGTTGCATGAAGAGGTCAGTACCTGGTTCTTCTCGTTGGTCCAGAACGACCCCGAGAGCGCCGACCTGGTCGCGAGGTTGGTACGAGACGAACATCCCGCTTGCCGAGAAGCGTTTCGAGGAACACCTGGCGGAGTTGGAGGAGGGCTAGCAATGGGTCGTTCTTGGAAGGACGTCAAGAAGGACAAAGAAGCCCTGGACCGGGCGCGCGGCCGCGACGTGGAAGCCGCCCGGGAGCAAGCCCACATCCTGACCCAGGCTTACATCCTGGGCGACCGCCTCGCCCAGCTGCGCAAAGCGGCCGGGCTGTCCCAGTCGGAGGTCGCCGCGCGGATGCAGGTCAGCCAGCCCCGCGTGAGCAAACTCGAACAAGGAGATCTGGCGCAGATCGAGGTCGGCACGCTCGAGCGCTACATCGCTGCCCTCGGAGGACGCCTCAGACTCGTGGCGGACTTCGAAGATCACGACGTCACCGTCTCGACGAACGAGCTCGACCACTCCGAAGGCGTGCTCGACTGCACCGAAAAGGCATGCATCTGAGCAAAAGTCGACAACTGGGTTTGCCGGGGCAACCTGCGGGGCATGATGTGGCCGTGTCATCCAGCTGGGTACACGAAAACCGGCAGCGACCCGGACACCCCCGACAGCCCAGGTCGCTGCCGGACCCGACTTGGCGGTGCGACCGATGAACCCGCAACCGCACTTCATGGCGCGGGTCCGCGCCGAGTTCGCCCGCAGCGAGCAGGACAAGTCCTGCCACTTCTTCCCGCTGCCCGCCGACGGCCCGCTGCCGCCGATGCTCTACGCCTACTGCGGTTTCGGCATCCTCCCCGGCGAGGCCGAGGCGCTCGACGGCCCGGCGGGCATGCCCTGCCTGCAATGCCTGATGGCGGCCGCGCTCACCGACACCACCGCGTGAGCCGCCCGGCCGCGCGACCAGCGGCGGGAGCGAAAATCAACACCTGACTCTGAGTTGTTCTTCCGAACACTAAGCTTCACCCCATGTGGTCATGAGAGAGTTGCTTGCCAGCGTCTGGACGGGGAACCGGCCGCTCCCTGTGTCCGTCGTACCCGCCAGGCCCGCGCTATCGAGTGACCGCCGGTGGGTGGGGGCGATCAATGCAAGGCTGGACGAGGAGTCGGGGACAACAGCGCGAGATGAACACGCAGCAGCCGAATCGACCGGTCATCACGCCGACCATGCGAGAACAGGCCATGAAGCAGCCGAACACCTGGCTGTACGTGGTCGACCCGATCTTCACCGATCCGAACGCCGAGGTGCCGCCGTGGGGCTTCATCGGCGGCTACCGGGTCGATGAGCAGGGCGAGATCACCGACGACTTCTCCCCCAACCCGAACTACCGACCCTCGCCGGTCGCGCTGCGGCTGCCCGCGCCGACCAACGACGTCGAGCGGGCGCTGCAGCTGACCACCACCGGCTACGCCCAGGGGCACGCGCTGCTGACCGCGATGCTGGACGCCGAGCTGATCCTGTTCGCGCAGCCGCAGGGCAACGGGCTGTTCACGATGGAGCACGAGTCCGGCCGCCGGCAGCTGCAGGTGTTCACCTCCGAGGGTTTCCTGCCGCCGAACTGGACGACCTGGCAGCGGATGACCGGCCGCCAGCTCGCGACGCACCCCCTCACCGGCATCGACGTGCAGGTGAACCCGACCAGCCCGGTCAAGGCCCGGCTCCCCGCCGAGGACCTGGCCAAGGCCGCGGCCGCCGTGCCGCCGAAGGCGCCGGGAGTGCCGGTGCACTCCCCCGCCACCGGCACTCCGGTGGTCACGCCGCCGGGAGCCGCGCAGCAGCCGCCCGCGGCACCGGCGCCGCCCGTCGAGCAGGCCCCGAAGCCGGCGGTGGATCCGGCCGAAACCGAGTACGGCCGCCGGTTCGTCGGCTCGATGCTGGCCGGCGCGATCGGCGACGCGCTCGGCGCGCCGGTGGAGTTCTACCCGGTGGACCAGATCCGCAGCCGGTTCGGCGCGATGGGCGTCACCGAGTACGACCGCGCCGGTGAGCAGCCGGGCGAGTTCACCGACGACACCCAGATGACGCTGTTCACCCTGGAAGGCCTGATCCGCGGGCACATCGCGACGCGCTCGACCGGCGCGGACAGCCCGCTGTCGGCGATCCAGCTCGCCTACCAGCGCTGGCTGCACACCCAGGGCTACGCGTGGATGCGCGCGGCCGGGCCGTTCACGATGAGCCACCCCAAGCCCAACGGCTGGCTGATCGACCAGCGCGACCTGTTCGTCGTGCGCTCGCCGAACAGCAGCTGCATCACCGCGCTGCGGGAGTTCGCCTCGGTCGGCGCGCCCGGCACGTTCGAGCGGCCGATCAACGATTCGCAGGACTGCGGCGGCGTCGTCCGGGCCGCCCCGGTCGCGCTGTGGTCGGACGACCCCAAGCAGGTCTTCGAGCTCGCCGCCGCGACCGCGGCCCTGACCTACTCGCGGCCCAACGGCTACCTGCCCGCCGGCGTGCTGGCCGTCGTGGTGCACCGGTTGCTGCGCGAGGAGACGCTGGAAGAGGCGGTGCGGCAGGCCCGCGAACTGCTCGTGCAGTACCACGGCCACGAGGACACCGACCGCGCGTTGCAGGCCGCCGAGGATCTCGCCAAGCAGGGCAAGCCGAGCCCGGAGGAGCTCAAGGACGCGCTGGGCGGCGGTTGGGCCGGGCACGAGGCGCTGGCCATCGCGGTGTGCGCGGCGTTGAGCACCGACACCGTCGCCGCCGCGCTGATGGTGGCCGTCAACCACTCCGGCGACAGCGACTCCACCGCGGCGATCTGCGGGAACATCGTCGGCGCCCGCTACGGTTCGACCGCCTTGCCCGGGGTGTGGCTGCGCGACCTCAAGCAGCGCGAGATCGTCGAGACGCTGGCGAAGGACGCGCTGCTGGAGTTCAGCGCGGCGCCGCCGACCGGGGACGCGTGGGCCTCGCGGTACCCGGCCGCGAAGGACATCTCCGACCTGATCTTCACCTCCGACCTCCCGCTGGTGGGGTCGGAACCGGTCGCCAAGCAGGCGGAAGCGGAACCGGCGCCGGTCGCCGACGAAGCACCGGCCGAAGCGGCCGAACCCGACGTCCCCGCAGTTTCAATTGAAACTGCGGACCAACCGGAGGCCGAGGCTCCGGCGGAGGACACCGCACCCGCCGAACCCGAGGTGCCTGCGGTTTCAATTGAAACCGACGACCAGCCGGAGGCCGAGGTCACCGCGGTCGTCGACGTCGCCGCGGTCGTCGAGGCGGTCGAGGAACCGGTCGAAGCTTTCGTCGACCCCAGCGAACTCCGGCCGCACCGCATCCTGGGCTTCCTGCTCGGCGGCGCCGCCGGCGACGCGCTCGGCTACCCGATCGAGGACGACTCGCTGCAGGACATCCGCCGCAAGTACGGCGTCGCGGGTCTGACCGACTTCGTCGACGCCCACCGGCCCGGCGGCTCGATCAGCGACGAGACCCAGATGACGCTGTTCACGCTGGACGGTCTCATCCGGGCCAGCATCCGCCGCCGGCTCTTCGGCGAGAATGAGCCCACCACCCAGGTGCAGCACGCCTACCAGCGCTGGCTGCACACCCAGGGCTTCGACTGGCGGGAGGCCGGCGGGCCGCTGGCCGCGAACCCGCCGGACGGCTGGCTGATCAAGCAGAAGGGCCTGTTCGTCCGCCGCGCGCCCGGCACCACCTGCATACAGGCGTTGCACGGCTACGCCAACGGCAACAAGCAGGGCTCGTTCGCCAACCGCCTCAACGACTCGAAGGGCTGCGGCGGCGTCATGCGGGCCGCCCCGGCCGGGTTGTGGTCCGCCGACGCGGCCGAGGTGTTCCAGGTCGGCGCGATGACCGCGGTGCTGACCCACGGCCACCCCAACGGCTACCTGCCCGCGGGGGCGCTCGCGGTGATCGTCCAGCAGCTGCTGGCGGGCCGGTCGCTGCCCGAGGCGGTGGACCGCGCGCTCACCGAACTGTCCACGTGGGACGGTCACGAGGAGACCAGCACCGCGCTGCGCCGGGCCATCGAGCTGGCCACCGCGGGCACCCCGACGCCGGAGCAGATCCACGAGGTCCTCGGCGAGGGCTGGTTCGGCGAGCAGGCCCTGGCGATCGCGGTGTGCGCGGCGCTGACGTACCCGGAGTCGTTCGCCGACGCCGTGATCCTGGCCGCCAACCACTCCGGTGACAGCGACTCCACCGCCGCGATCTGCGGGAACATCATGGGCGCGGCGCACACGGCGGACGCGATCCCGCAGACCTGGCGGGACAAGCTGGAGCTGCGCGAGGTCATCGAGGCGGTGGCCGGCGACGCGATCCAGGAGTTCGGCCCGACCCCGCCGACGGGCGCGGAGTGGCTGGAGCGCTACCCGATCGGCGACGTGGAGCCCGCCGCCGAGCCGGCGGTCGTGGAGCCCGCCGAGGCGGTCGAAGAGCCCGTGCCGGCAGCGGAAACGCCCGAGCCCGAGCCGGTCGTCGAGGAGCCGGTCCAGGAAGTGCCGGAAGCTCCGGCCGTCGAGCCCCTGGCGGCCGAAGTTCCCGCCATCGAGCCCGCGGCCGAAGTTCCCGCCATCGATGTGCCCGCTGCCCAAGCCCCGGTCGTCGAAGCCGCCGCTGTCGAAGCCCCGGCTGCGGAAGTCGCCGTCGCGGAGGCGCCGGTCGATGCCGACGACGAGGCCGACGACGGCCTGTCGGACGAGGAACAGCAGCTGCTCAGCGTGTGGCGCAAGTTCCGCGACAACGGTGAGGGGAGTTCCGCCGACCTCACGCAGAGCCTGCAGAAGCTGCTCGTTGAGGCCTTCGGCGCCGAACGCGCCGCCCAGCTGATCGGCGAGGCCGCGGCCGAGCCCGAAGCCGAGGTCGAGCCCGCCGCCGAAACCCAGGTGGAGCTCAGCCGGAGCGAGCGGCTCGAAGGCTGCGTGCTGGGCTCCGCGGTCGGCGACGCCCTAGGTGCGCCGTGGATGTTCACCGACCTGCGCAAGATCCTGCGCGAGAACCCCGAAGGCGTCCGGGAACTCACCGAGCTCTTCGGCCGTCGCGGCTCGGCCACGGTGTACACGCAGCAGACCACGTTCGTGCTGGACGCGCTGATCAGCTCGCACATCCGCTCGGCGCTGCGCGGGATCGCCGCGCACCGGCCGTCGATGGTGCGCCTGGCCCTGCTGCACTGGATGCACACGCAGGGCGCGCAGGTGTCGAACGAGGAGGTCGACGGTGTGCTCGTCGGGACCGAAGCCCTTCGCGCACAACGGTTCCCGGACGAGGCGACGCTGACGGCGTTGGCCCGCTTCGCCGACCGGCGCGACGTCCCCACCCCGGCCAGCCCGCCGAACGCGGCCCGGACAGCGGTCGCCACGGTGCGCGGGGCGGTGGTCGGCTTCGACGCCGCCGACGTGCCGCACGCCATCTCGCTGGGCGCGGAGATCGCCGTGATCACCCACGGCCACCCGGACGGCTTCCTGCCCGCGGGCGCGCTGGCCGGCCTGGTGTGCGCGCTGAACAGCGGCCAGACGCTCGTCGACGCCGTGCACGTGGTGCTGGCCGAGCTGGACCAGGTGGAAGGCGCCGAGAACACCGCGCAGGGCTTGCGCGCGGCGGTCCAGATCGCCGGCGGCGGACCGGCCTCGCCCACCAGCTTCGACGAGCTGGGCCTGGGCTGGAACGCGCCGGAGGCCCTGGCCATCGCGGTCGCGGCGGCGCTGTCGCATCCGAACTCCATCTCCGACGCCGTGTCGCTGGCCGCCACCCACGCCGGGAACACCGCGGCCACCGCAGCCATCTGCGGCAGCCTGCTCGGCGCCGCCCGGGGCGCCGAGGAGATCCCCGCGGACTGGGTCGGCGAGCTGGAGCTGCGGGAAGTCCTCGCCCAGCTGGTCACCGACGAACACCGTGCCAGGACGGAGATCTTCACCGACACGCCGGCGCCCGACTGGGCCGGGCGCTACCTCGGATAATCCATAGTGGACGAAATAGGTCTCGACGAGACGGAACGAGCGCTGCTGGCGGCGTGGCGGGAGGCGCGCGCGGCCAGCCGCCGCGACCCGGTGGAGCAGCAGCTGCTGGACACCTGGCGGCAGTGGCGGCGGCATCCCGCCACCAGGCCGCTGTGGGCGACGGCCCTGCAACACCGGCTCGCCGCGGAAACCCCGCCGGCACCCGCCACCGGCCTGGCCGATCGGGACGGCGCGCTGCCCGAGGCGCCGGGCCGGCTGCTCGGCATGCTGCTGGGCGGCGCGGTCGGCGAGTTCGTCGCGCTCGGGCGGGTCGGCGAGCGCACCACCGCCGTGCTCTTCGTCCTGGATGCCTTGATCCGCGCGCACACCAACGCGCGGTCGACGGGCGACGGCGACCCGGTCGGTTCCGCCCTCGCCGGGCTCCAGCGCTGGCTGCACACCCGGGGCGTGCCGTGGCGCGACTGCGGAGCCGACACCGCCCAGCCCAACGGCTGGCTGGTCACCGAGCCCGCGCTGCGCGGCACCGGCAGCGACGACCCAGCGATGCTCACCGCGCTCGCCCGGGTCGCCGCCGGGCACGCCGCCGGCTCGCGGCAGCAGCCGATCAACTCCTCGGACACGGCATCCGCTGTGCCGCTCGGCGCGCTCGCCGCGCTGTGGTCGGGCGATCCCGGCACGGTGTTCGCGCTCGGCGGCGATCTCGCCGCGCTCACCCACGGCCATCCCAACGGCCACAGCCCGGCCAGCGTGCTCGGCGTGGCGATGCTGTGGCTGCTGCGCGGGAACTCGCTGCAAACCTCGCTGCGGCAAGGGCTTTCCGGCTGGCAGACGGGACGCACGGCGCTGACCCGGGCCCTGCGGCTCGGCCGGCTCAGCCCTGCCGGATTCCGTCCCGGGCGGGCCCACCTCGACGCGATGTCCACCGGGCGCAGCGGCCTGGACGCGCTGGCGATCGCCGCCCGGGTCGCCACGGCCTGCGAGGACGACTTCGCCGGCGCCGTCGAGTCGGCGAGCCTGCACAGCGCCGACGCGGCCGCGCTGTGCGGGCAGCTGCTCGGCGCTCTGCACGGCCCGACGGCGATTCCCCCGCGATGGCGGGAGGAACTGCCGATCATCGAGCTCGTCGAACGGATTTCCGAGGACGCGGCAACGGAATTCGGCCCGTACCCGGACGAATCCGACCGGTGGCAGCGCCGCTATCCGACCACCGAATCCGCCGAACCCCAGGCACCGTCCACAACGGACTACCGCACCGGGCTGACCGCGGTGCCCCGGCTGGCCGCGTCCCGCGACCGGTTCCTCGGAGCGGTGCTCGGCTGCGCGATCGGCGAGGCGCTCGGCTTGCCCATCGCCGCGGACAGCTGGGACGAGATCCGGGCCCGGCACGGCGCGGACGGCCTCACCGACTACATCCCGGCCGGCCACCCGTCGGGACGGCTCGGCAGCGACACCCAGCTCCTGCTGTTCTCGCTGGAGGGCACGATCCGGGCCAACGTCGCGCGCCGCACCACCGGCGCCGAGGACCCGGCCCGGCACATCCAGCACGCCTACCAGCGGTGGCTGCACACCCAGCACCTGAGCTGGCCGCGCGCGGCAGGCGAGTTCCTGGGTGGCACCCCGGAGCCGGACGGCTGGCTGGTGCGCCAGCGGGCGCTGTTCCAGACCCGCAACCCGGGCCGCACCATGATGCGCACGCTCATCGCGTTCGCCAAGGGCCAGCAGCGGATGGGCTCCCCGGACCACCCGGTCAGCGACTCGCAGGGCAGCAGCGCGATCATGCGGGCGGTGCCGGCGGCGCTGTGGAGCAACGACCCGGCGGAGGTCTTCCACGTCGGCATGCGAACCGCGGCGCTCACCCACGGCCACCCGGCGGCCTGGCTGAGCGCGGGCGCGCTGGCGTTCCTAGTGTCGCGGCTGATGAACGGCGAGCCGCTGGCCACAGCGGTCGATGCGGCGCTGGAGCAGCTCACCCCGCACACGGGGCACGAGGACGTCAGCCGCCGCATCTCCGCAGCGGTCCGGCTGGCCCGCAGCGGCCGCGTGCCGCCAGGTGATCTCGAACGCGCCCTGGGCGCCGGCTCGACCGCGGCCGAAGCGCTGGGCATCGGGCTGTACGCGGCGCTGGCCTGCGACGGGGACTTCGATGCGGCGTTGCCGGTGGCGGTGAACCACTCGGGCAACAGCGCCACGACGGGAGCGGTCTGCGGCAGCCTGATCGGCGCGGCGTCCGGCGCGGAGCGGATCCCGGAGCGCTGGACGGTGGAGCTGGAGCTCTACGAGGTGATCGAGCGCCTCGCCCACGACGCGGTCCTGGAGTTCGGCCCCCGGCCGCCCGAGTGGGCCGACCGCTATCCCTCGACCTGACAGGGCCGCATGTACTTCGTGCTGCTGCACGCACGGCCCGTGACCTGCGACGGAGGTTCTCGAGCCGATCCGAAGTGGGATGTTGCTCACTGGCCCGCGGGGGCTAACGACGGTTAACGTGCCTGTCATGGATGAGCTTGTGCACCTCGCCGTGGCCGATGGCATCGCGACGATCACGCTGGACTCGCCCCACAACCGCAACGCGCTGTCCGCGCAGCTGCGGCGCGAACTGCGGGACCACCTGAGCGCGGCGATCGCCGACGACGCGGTGCGCGTGATCGTCCTGGACCACACCGGCAAGGTGTTCTGCGCCGGGATGGACCTCAAGGAGTCGCGCTCGGCCGACTCCGAGAAGCAGGGCGTCAACGAGTTCCCGGCGATCCTGGAGCAGATCTGGACCAGTCCGAAGCCGGTGGTCGCCAAGCTCGCCGGCCCGGCCCGCGCGGGCGGCGTCGGCATCGTGGCGGCCTGCGACATCGCGGTCGCGGTGGACGCGGCGACCTTCGCGTTCTCCGAGGTGCGCATCGGTGTCGTGCCCGCGGTGATCTCGGTGACGGTGCTGCCGCGCCTCGACGCCCGCCAGGCGCACGAGCTGTTCCTGACCGGCGAGACCTTCGACGCCCGCCGCGCTGCCGAGATCGGCCTGCTCAACTCCGCCGTCGCCGCCGACGAGCTGGACGCGGAGGTCAAGCGCTACACCGACATGCTCGCCCTGGGCGCCCCGGGCGCGATGGCGGCCACGAAGGAGATGCTCATCGGCCAGCGCCCGTCGAGCATGGGCGAGGCGTTCGCCCAGATGCTGGAGCTGTCGGCGAAGCACTTCGCGGGCGAGGAAGGCCAGGAGGGCATGCGGGCCTTCGCGGAGAAGCGCAAGCCCGCCTGGGTGCCCGACGCCCTGAAGTGACGCTCAGGCGCCTTCGCCGCCGATCCGCTCGCGCCACGGTCCCTTGGCCAGCAGCCAGTGCGGAACGAGCTTGACCGGGAACGGGAAATCGGTGGCGAAGACGTCCTCGCCGATCGCTTGCCGCTCCTGGCGATACTCACCGTCTTCCAGACGCAGTTCCTCGATGGCTGGTTGATCCAATATCGGGTTGATGATCCAGTACGCCTGGATCCCGAACTTCGCGTATTCGTGGGTCTTGGTGTAGTAATCACGCCACCCGCTGCTCGGTGAGACGACCTCGATCGCGAGCAGAGGCGGCCGGGTGAGATACGGCTCCTCGCTGTCTTCGTCGTGGATCACCGAGAGATCTGGAATGCGGTGATGTGTCCGATCGCCGTTGAAGTTGTAGCCCGCACCCTGGAGAACCTTGTACTCGTCTGGCGCAGCTACCCCCAAGTGGAGGTGCAATCGGTTCTCGATATCCGAATGCCTGAAGGTCGGCGCAGGAGACACGTCAAGCCTCCCGTCGACCAGCTCGTAGCGGCGCCCGTCGTCGGGTAGCCGCTCGAGATCGTCGACGGTCATCGGCGCGTGCTGCTCGTCCGCCCGCATGTTCACGACAGTCATACTGCCTCCTGTTCTGCACGGGAGCCAGTATCGCGAGGCGTGCCTGATCACCAATGGGCGATCAGGACCTGGTCAGCACCGCCGTGAACTCGCGGCCGCAGATCGGGTGCTCGGAGGCGTCGCGGAGCACCGCGTTGATCCGGCCGAACGCCTTCGGGTCGTGCTCCGCCAGCGCCTGGAAGCCCGACCAGACCAGCACGTGCTCGCCCTCCGGCAGCCAGGACAGGTCCGTCAGGCAGTCGTAGAGGGCGTCCAGGTTGCGGCCCGTCCACTCCGGGAAGTTCAGCACCGCGGCGATCCCGTCCAGGGTGGTCCGCTTGCTGATCAGATCGGAGCCGTCCAGCACGTGCGCGACCGCGCCCCGCTGCTCGGCTTCCTGCACGGCTTCGCGCGCAGTGACGTCGGCGGACGGCTGCTCCACCTCGCTCACCGTCGGCTCCTTCCGCACCCTGCTGGCCCACTTCGTCGCAAACATCGCACTCAACCCGCGGCGTCGACAACCACAAATGACTCGTAATGATCGCTCGTGTAGTAAAGCTCGGAATGGCTGCCGGTGACCAGTCGCCGGGCACCGCGATCTTGGGAACCCGGCGTCTTCACGGTGTACTCGTGGTAGTAACCCGACTTCTGCTCCGGCAGGACGCCTTCTCGGTTGCCGAACACCGAGCCGTCCTTGCCCGGGTACGGGAACGGGCCACCCTTGATGATCAGCTGCCAGGTCTGCCCGGCCTCCGGCGGCAGCGTGGACAGCGCCTTGACCGGCAGGCCGGACTCGACACCGGGCACGGCCCGCTGCTGCGTCGCCGCGCCGGGATCGACGGCCACGTAGTCCCGGACGAACCAGCCGATGACGACCAGGGCGATCAGCCCGACCAACGCCACCGAGATGCGCTTGCGCGACGTCACGCCGCCGTCCCCTTCCGCCCGGCCTCGCCGTCCCGGCGGCCGACCGGGGGTTCCGCGTCGCGAACCCTCGTCAGCTTCGCGCCGAGGCGGTCGATGCCGCGGTCGATCACACGGGCGAGCACCCAGCACAGCGGCAGCAGCACCGCCAGCACCAGGGTCACCTGCAGGGGGTAGACGAGCTGCACGAGCCACAGCTCGACGCCGTCGTACCACTCGACCAGCCACTCCAACACAGAGCGTCAGGGTACGCCCGGTCCGATGAAGCCGTGCGCCACCCCGGGTCCCGCCCGCGACTACCCCGCGTGCGCGCCTCCCGCGGCGCAGCACGATTTCGCGAGGAACCGACCACCACCAGGGGAAACGGTAATTCCTCGCGAAACCGGCATCGGGCCGTCAGCGCTGCTCGGAGTGCTCCCGGACGGATTTGATGATCGCGCCGAAGTCCAGGTCGCCGCCGCCCTCCTCGTTGAACCGCTGGTAGAGCTCGGTGGCCAGGCGGCCGATCGCGGCGTCGGTGCCGCTCTGCTCCGCCGCCGAGGCCGCCAGCCTGAGGTCCTTGAGCATCAGCGCCGCGGCGAAGCCGGGCTCG
This sequence comes from Saccharopolyspora sp. NPDC045941, assembly GCF_056431445.1. Classification (NCBI taxonomy): domain Bacteria; kingdom Bacillati; phylum Actinomycetota; class Actinomycetes; order Pseudonocardiales; family Pseudonocardiaceae; genus Saccharopolyspora; species Saccharopolyspora sp. NPDC045941. The sequence goes on along the minus strand of NZ_JBWKKU010000001.1, from coordinate 249,435 downwards.
TAGTCGTGGTTGGCCCGGCTGGTCTCCACCAGGTCCGGAACCGGGCAGTTGGTGGTCAGCGCCCAGCACTGCCCGGTGGAGATCGACGCCACGTCGTAGAGCGCCTGGTGCGACAGCCCCAGCCGCTCCCCCAGCACGAACGCCTCGCTCACCGCGATCATGGACGCGCCCAGGATGAGGTTGTTGCACATCTTGGTGACCTGGCCGTTGCCCGGTCCGCCGCAGTGGATGACCTTGCGCGCCATCGGTTCCAGCAGCGGTTCGGCGCGGCGGAAGTCCTCCTCCGAGCCGCCCACCATGAACGTCAGGGTGCCCGCCTCGGCGCCGGCGGTGCCGCCGGAGACCGGGGCGTCGATCGAGCCGAAGCCCGCCTCGGCGGCCCGCTCGTGCGCCTGGCGGGCGTCCGCGACGTCGACGGTGGAGGAGTCGATGAGCAGGGTGCCGGGCTTCGCCGCGGCGAGCACGTCGTCGTAGCAGGCCAGCACGTGCTTGCCGCTGGGCAGCATGGTGATCACCGCGTCGGCACCGGCGGCGGCGTCGGCCGCCGATGCGACGGTGGTCACGCCGTGCCGGTCGGCGACCTCCAGCGCCGCCGGGATCAGGTCGAAACCCTGCACCGAGTGGCCGGCCTTGACGAGGTTCGCCGACATCGGGCCGCCCATGTGGCCCAGCCCGATGAATCCGATGACAGCCATTGTCATTTTCCCCTTCTGCGCTGGAACTTCCGTCAAGGCCGCCGCGGATCAGCCGAACAGCTCCGGCTCGTCCGCGACCGGTTCGAAGAACTTCTCCACCCGAGATTCGTCCACATCGGACAACTGCGCCGGCGACCACTGCGGGTTGCGGTCCTTGTCCACCAGCGTCGCGCGCACGCCCTCGACGAAGTCGCCGATGCGCACGCACGCCATGGCCAGCCGGTACTCCTGGACGAGGGCCTCCTCCAGTGAGCCGTAGTCGCTGCGCAGGGCCTTCAGGGTGACCTTGAGCGAGGTCGGCGACTTCTGCCCGATCACCTCTGCGGTCTCGCGGGCCGCTTCCTCCGGCCGCTCGCGCAGGCGCCGCAGGATCTCCTCGACGCCGTCCGCCGAGTACGCGGCGTCGATCCACTCCCGCTGCGCGGCCAGCGAGGCCTCGGGCGCGGATTCGGAGAACTTCTGCAGCACCTCGTCCACCTCGCCGGTGGCCAACGCCTCGACGAGTTCCGGCAGGTTCGCGCTGTTGACGTAGTAGTCGGCGACCCCGCAGTAGATCGCGTCCGCGCCGCCGGCCGGCGCACCGGTCAGCGCCAGGTGCGTGCCGAGCTCGCCGGGGGCCCTGGAGAGCAGGTAGGTGCCGCCGACGTCGGGGATGAAGCCGATGCCGACCTCGGGCATGCCGACCTTGGAGCGCTCGGTGACCACCCGGTGCGAGCCGTGCGCGGAGATGCCGACGCCGCCGCCCATGCAGATGCCGTCCATGATCCCGATGACCGGCTTCGGATAACCCGCCAGGGCCGAGTTGAGCTGGTACTCCTCGGTCCAGAACGCGGCGGGCAGCGACTCGTCGCCGGCCTTCGCCGCGTCGTGCAGGGCGCGGACGTCGCCGCCCGCGCACAGCCCGCGCTCACCGGCCCCGTCGATCAGGATCGCCCGGATGTGCTCGGCGGTGCGCCACTGCTCCACCGCCTGCGCCATCGCCCGGACCATCCCCAGCGTCAGCGAGTTGAGCGCCTTGGGGCGGTTGAGCGTGATCCGGCCGAGCGAGCCCTGTTCGCGAACCAGGATCTCGGGCTCCGTCATAGTGCGACTCCTGTCTTCATGTGCACGGACCGGCTTGCGTTCCGGTGCGCCAGCGGAACCTCAGCACCCGCCTCTACACCCTCCTGCCGCAATTTCCATTGAAATCGAAGCTTCGATTTCAATGGAAATTGCGGACCACGCGACGTCGGGGCGGTGCTCGCGAGGCGCCGGACTTGCGTCGAGCACTGCGAACCTCCCAGTCCGTGCTGGTGCGCTGCCCACCCGAGGCCGCCGGCGGTCAGGCCGCCAGCAGTCCCCTGGAGATGATCAGCCGCATGATTTCGTTGGTGCCTTCCAGGATCTGATGCACCCGCAGGTCGCGGACGATCTTCTCCAGGCCGTACTCGGCAAGGTAGCCGTAACCACCGTGGATCTGAAGTGCCTCGTTGGCCACCGCGAACCCCGCGTCGGTGGCCAGCCGCTTGGCCATCGCGCACAACCGGGTGGCCGCCGGGTCCTTGACGTCCAGCGCCCACGCCGCCCGCCACAGCAGCAGCCGGGCGGCCTCCAGCTCGGTGGCCATGTCGGCGAGCTTGAACTGCAGCACCTGGAACTCGCTGAGCTTGGCGCCGAAGGCGCTGCGTTCCCGCACGTAGGCGAGGCTCTTGTCGAGCGCGGCCTGCGCACCGCCGAGCGAGCACGCGGCGATGCTGAGCCGGCCGCCGTCCAGGCCGGTCATGGCGATCCGGAAACCGATGCCCTCGTCGCCGAGCCGCTGGGCAGCGGGCACCCGGACGCCGTCGAAGATCACCTGCCGGGTCGGCTGGGCGTTCCAGCCCATCTTCTTCTCGTTGGCGCCGAAGGACAGGCCCTCGGCGTCGCCCTCGACGATGAAGGTGGAGATGCCCTTCGCGCCGGGCTCGCCGGTGCGGGCCATCACCACGTAGACGTCCGAGGTCCCGCCGCCGGAGATGAACTGCTTGACCCCGGTCAGCAGGTAGTCATCGCCATCGCGCACCGCGCGGGTCTCCAGCGCCGCCGCGTCCGAGCCCGCGCCGGGCTCGGTGAGGCAGTAGCTGGCCAGGCGTTCCATCGAGCACAGGCCCGGCAGCCAGCGGGCGCACTGCTCGGCGTTGCCGAAGCGGTCGATCATGCCCGCGCACATGTTGTGGATGGAGATGTAGGCGGCGATCGACGGGTCGCCGGCGGCGAGCGCCTCGAAGATCAGCACCGAGTCGAACCGGCTCAGGCCGCTGCCGCCGACCGACTCGTCGACGTAGATCCCGCCGATGCCGAGCTGCCCGGCTGCGCGCAGCGCCTCGACCGGGAAGTGCTTGGCCTGGTCCCACTCGATGGCGTGCGGGGCGAGTTGTTCGGTGGCGAACTCCCGCGCGGTCTGCTGGATCGCGCGCTGGTCCTCGGTGAGCTCGAACGGCGACACCGGGCCGGCCACGGCTGCAACGGACACGTCCACTCCCTTCCCCGTGATCGATTTCGCGCCTCCCGGCGCGGGGGGGGGGGGGGGGGGGGTTGCCAACCCCCCCCCCCCCCCCCCCCCCCCCCCTTTCTTCTCCACCCTCACTTCCAGCTGTTCCAATCGCCCACACACCACCAA
>NZ_JBWKKU010000001.1:0-246092 GCF_056431445.1 Saccharopolyspora sp. NPDC045941 | reverse complement strand
GGGGAAGGGAAAAATGTGTGTAACAAGAGGCAAAAAACACCCCCCCCCCCCCTCCCCTTGGGCTATTTCCTCTTCCTTTGGGGGGGTTTCTCTCCCCCCCCCCCCCCCCCCCCCCCCCCCCACCCGCCCGGTTCAGTGCATCGTCGGAATGGTGAAGCTGGCGCCTTCCTTGAGGCCGGAGGGCCAGCGCGAGGTGACCGTCTTGGTCTTGGTGTAGAACCGGATCGAGTCCGGCCCGTGCTGGTTGAGGTCGCCGAATCCGGACCGCTTCCAGCCGCCGAAGGTGTGGTAGGCGATCGGCACCGGGATCGGCACGTTGACGCCGACCATGCCGGTGTTGACGCGGGAGACGAACTCGCGCGCCGCGTCGCCGTCGCGGGTGAAGATCGCCACACCGTTGCCGTACTCGTTCTCGCTGGGCAGCCGGACCGCCTCGTCGTAGTCGGCGGCGCGGACCACCGACAGCACCGGACCGAAGATCTCCTCCTGGTAGATCCGCATGTCCGGGGTGACGTGGTCGAACAGCGAGGCGCCCAGGAAGAAGCCGTCCTCGTGCCCGGCGAGCGTGAAGTCCCGGCCGTCGACCAGCAGCTTCGCGCCTTCCTCGACGCCGACGCCGATCAGGTCGCGGACCCGCTGCCAGGCCTGCTTGGTCACCAGCGGGCCGAAGTCGGCGGCCTCGTCGAAGCTGGTGCCGATCGTCAGCCGGTGCACCCGCTCGACGAGCTTCTCGATCAACGCGTCGGCGGTGGCCTCGCCGACCGGCACGGCGACCGAGATCGCCATGCAGCGCTCCCCGGCGGAGCCGTAACCGGCGCCGATCAGGGCGTCGGCGGCCTGGTCGAGGTCGGCATCGGGCATCACGATCAGGTGGTTCTTGGCGCCGCCGAAGCACTGCGCGCGCTTCCCGTGGGCCGCGGCGGTCGAGTAGATGTACTCGGCGATCGCCGACGAGCCGACGAACCCGACGGCCTCGATGCGCGGCTCGGTCAGGATCGCGTCCACCGCGGTCTTGTCGCCGTTGACCACGTTGAAGATCCCCGGCGGCAGCCCGGCCTCGATGAACAGCTCGGCCAGCCGCAGCGGCACCGAGGGGTCGCGTTCGGAAGGCTTGAGGACGAAGGCGTTGCCGCAGGCGATGGCCGGCGCGGCCTTCCACAGCGGGATCATCGCGGGGAAGTTGAACGGCGTGATGCCGGCGACCACGCCCAGCGGTTGCCGCAGCGAATACACGTCGATGCCGGTGCCGACGCTCTCGCTGTACTCGCCCTTGAGCAGGTGCGGGATGCCGACGGCGAACTCGACGACCTCCAGGCCGCGCTGGATGTCGCCCTTGGCGTCGGGAACGGTCTTGCCGTGCTCGGAGGCGAGCAGCCGGGCCAGCGAGTCCATCTCGTCGTTGACCAGCTGGAGGAACCGCATCAGCACCCGCGCCCGCTTCTGCGGGTTCATCGCGGCCCACGCCGGCTGCGCCTCGGCGGCGTTGTCGACCGCCGCCGCGACCTCCTCCGCCGAGGCCAGCGGCACCCTGGCCTGCACCTGCCCGGTGTTGGGATCGAACACGTCACCGAAGGACCCGGACGTCCCCGCCACGCGCTTGCCGCCGATGAAGTGCTCCAGCTCGTTGGTCATGTCGCAACGCACCTTCCGCCGAACCGGTCGGTAATTACTAGGAAACCAAACCTTTGGTACTCCAATCTTTCCCAGAAACACGGCCAATGCAACAGGGTGCGCTGCGTCACAGACCCGATCGGGCAGCGGTGAAGACCTGACGAGCCGGAGGATGACGCGGACGACTTCCCACACCGGACCGCCGGCGGATGCCGACGAAGATCGAGCGCAGCCCGGTCGAGCCGGCTGCCGCTCACGCCCGGAACAGCCCGCGATGCTCGGTCGGCGAGCCCGGAGGGAAGCTTCGAGCCGCCCAGCACGACGCCGGGCCTACCGCATGGATCACCTGCCGGGCGATCCCCACAGGAAGCGAGGCGCCGTTGCCGTCGTCCACTCAGGACGATCAGGATTTGAAGTGCCTCTCCAGGATGCCTTCGAGGTCGGCGCTGAGCGGGATCTCGTCAGCCTCCGAGACCCAGGCGTACGCGTCGTGCTCGGTCAGCCGCACGCCTTCGGCCGTGGCGACGGTGACCGACCAGGTGTGCTGGCGGTTGTACGTGCCGCTGCGCGTGATGTAGTCGAACGCGCCCAGGTAACCAGTGATCTCGGCGATGCTGAGGCCCGTCTCCTCCTCCACCTCGCGGTGCAGCGCCGTGTTCAGATCTTCGCCGGGATCGACCTTGCCACCGGGGAATTCCCATTCGCCGCCGCGGGAATCCGTCTCCCGGCGGCGCACCAGCAGGACCTGCCCACCGGCATCGATGACGGCCGCGACGATCTGCTGCTGCACTCCGTCGGCGGCGTCTCGGCGGGCCAGATCGGCCACTTCGGCCAGGTGCATGCGGACCGTCCTCCTGGGCTTTTCGCCACCGTACCGGGCCGCCCCGACGTACCGCACGTTCCTACGCAGCCGAAACCAGCAGGGCGGACATCTGCCGGACCACTTCCAGCGCCGCCGGGTCGAGCGAGTAGCAGATCTGGGTGCCGTCCCGACGGGTTCGCACCAGCCCGGCCTCGCGCAACGTGCGCAGGTGACCGGAGATCGTCGGCTGGCTCACCCCGAAGTACTCGGTGAAGTCGCAGGCGCAGATCTCGCCCTCGCGGCGCAGCCGGTCGAGCACGCCGAGCCGGATTGGGTGCCCCATCGCTCGGAACAGGCCGGCGGTGTGCGCCAGATCATCATCGCCCACCCGGCCATTGTATCGCCATTCTCCTATATAAAGAGAATCGGCATTTACCTATATAGGAGGATGGCGATGACGTCCGGTGTGAACGAACTGGTCCTGGAGGTGGCGGACCTCGGCGCCGCCGAGCGCTTCTACACCGAAGTGCTCGGATTCCCGGTCATCGAACGCTGGGAAGGCGGGCACTGGCGCAACCGCGAAGCGGTGTGGGTACTGGCCGGCGGCACCAGGATCGGCCTGTGGAAGCCGGCTCTGGGCATAGCCCGCGCCCGGGGCGGCGTGCACGTCCACTACGCCCTGTCCGTGAGCGACGACGAGTACGACGCGGTCGTCGAGCGGGTTCGCGCGCGCGGCGCGCAGGTCGACGAGGTGGAGTTCGGCCCGGGCAATGCACGCTCGGCGTACGTGGCCGACCCGGACCACAACGTCGTCGAGTTCTGGACCTGGGATGTGAAGGAGGGCAGCCCCGGGGCGCCGAGCGCGATCAGCGAGGGCGTCTTCGGGGTCTAGCGGATCCGCGAGTCCTTCGGGTTGCCGCCGCAGCCCGAAGGACTCGCGGCCCGCTCGGCGGCCGAATAGCGCGCCGCACAACGGCTTTCGCTTCAGGAACAACGACTTCGCGGCGGAGGAGCTCCTGCGTCATCGGAGATCGGCGAGCTGTCCACAAAGAACAACCGGCCCCGGTCGAAAGCGCGTTCAGCCCTCGGCGGGCCGCTCGCGGCGCGCTGAGCAGGCCGGACGGGCTTACCCTGCAACGCATGCCCCCCGAGTCGCCGGACGTCTGGGCTATGGCCGACCTGGCCACGCCGTTCGCAGTCCGCACGGCGGCCACCCTCCGGGTGCCCGACGCGGTCAAGGACGGCCCGCTCCCCCTCGCCGAGATCGCGCACCGCTGCCGGGCCGAGGCCGATCCGCTCGGGCGCGTCCTGCGATTCCTGGTGCACCGCGGCGTGTTCACCGAACCCGAGCCCGACGTCTTCGGCCCCAACGACGCCTCGGAGGCGCTGCGCAGCGACCTGGCCGACGGCCCCCAGCCCTGGCTGGACCTCGACGGCGCCGTCGGCCGCGCCGACCTCGCGTTCGTCGAGCTCATCGAGCAAGTCCGCGGCCGCCACCCCGCCTATCCGGCCGCGTTCGGCCGGTCCTTCTGGGAAGACCTGTCGCACAACCCGCAACTGTCGGACTCGTTCGACGCTCTCATGGAGACCAAGACCTACGGGATCGCCCCCCTGATCGCCGTCGCGCACGACTGGAGCGCCTACGGCCGGATCGCCGACGTCGGCGGCGGCAAGGGCGTGCTGCTCGCCGAGATCCTCCGGGCCAACCCGAAGGCGCGCGGCATCCTGGTCGACCTGACGGGCCCGGCCCGCAGCGCCGCCGACTACCTGCGCGAACAGGGCGTCGGCGACCGGTCGGAGGTGGTCACCGCGAGCTTCTTCGACCCGCTGCCCATCCAGGCCGACGCCGTGGTGGTCTGCGACGTCCTCGGTGACTGGGACGACGAGGACGCCACCCGGATCCTGGAGCACTGCAAGCAGGCGATCGCCCCGGGCGGGCGATTGCTGATCATCGAACTGCTGCCGGACCGGGAGCGGATGGCGCTGTTCACCGAGATGGACCTGCGGATGATGATCTACGTCGGCGGCCGGATGCGCGATCTCGACCGGACCCAGCAGGTCGCGGAGGCCGCCGGGCTCGCCGTCGAGGACTTCACGCCGCTGGACAACGGCTACGCCATCGTCGAATGCCGCCCCGAGCGGTAGCGCTGCACCCTCGCGGCGATCGACTCCCGCCACTTCTCCGGCAGATCGGCGAGACCACCCGCGACATGTTCGGCCAGGTCCCCGCGGTCCTGCATCTTCAGGACGAACACCTCGGACACCTGCACCCCGTGCTCCGGCCGGGAGAGCACCTCGACGGCATCGCCTGCCGTGATCTCGCCCGGCTCCTCCACCGCCAGGTACGCGCCGGTCCGGCCGTGCTCGCTGAACCGCTTGACCAGGCCCTTGACGTCCCAGAACCCGGCGAACACCCGGCACGGCGTGCGCGGCCCCGTCACCCGCAGCACGGCCCCACCGATCCGCCACCGCTCACCGATCACCGCGGAACTGCTGTCGCACCCCACCAGCGTGAGGTTCTCGCCGGCGTTGCCGGGGACCAGCTCGCGCCCCAGCTCCCGCGACCAGTACCGGAGCTCCTCGCTGTCGAACGCGTAGGCCGCCTGGTACCAGGCCCCGTGGTACTTCACGTCGCACACCGTGTCGCCGTGCACGCCGGCCTGCTCGAACCGCACCGGTCCACCGGCCGGGCGCTTGTCGATACCGCTGCGCCCGACGCGCCCGGTCCAGTCCCCGGTCTGCACCACCGCGAGGTTCACCGACTGCACAATCCCCATGGCCTCAACCTACGCGGACGGCTACCGGGGCAACCGAGCGAGGATCCGCTGGAACCGGCCCTGCCAGGCGGGCGCCACCCCGGGCACGGCGCCCGGAGCCGACAGCCCGCCCGGCGAGCGGCGCGGCGACTCCTCCGCTCACGTCGCCGAGCCGCTTGCGCGCGGCTTCCTTGGGCCCTCCCCCTCCCCACCCCACCCTCCCCGTTGCTGCCGCGCGGCGGTGTTCGGTTGATCGCGCCCGGTTGCCGGGCGGGCGCGATCAACGCCGTGGTTGCAGCCGGGCACCGGCCTGCTGCAGTGCCTGGCGGGCCTCCTCGGTCAGGCGGCGCACCAGTTCCGCTGCGGGCAGCGGGCGCGTTTGCGCGTAGGTTTGGCCCGCCCACAACGACATCAGCTCCGCGTCGCCGGCCTTGCCCGCAGCACCTCGCATCGGCTTCGTCAGGTTGTTCAGCTGCGGGTACGCCGCCGGGGCGTCACCGTTGTCGGCCAGGAACCGGTTCACCAGCCCCCGCGCCGGGCGGCCGCTGAACGCGCGCGTCAGCGCGGTTTCCCGTTGTCCCGTCGCGATTTCGGCGCGCTGCGTCGGCTGCGTGCCCGCCTCGTCGCACACCAGGAACGCAGTGCCCAGCTGCGCCGCCACCGCTCCCGCGGCCAGCACCGCCGCGACATCCGCGCCGTGCACCAGGCCACCCGCCGCGATGATCGGCAGGTCGACCTCGGCCTGGATCAGCCGGATCGCCGCCAGCAGACCGAACAGCTGCCCGCCGCCCGGTAGCGCCGGATCGTCGTCGAACACCGCGCGATGTCCGCCGGCCTCCATGCCCTGCACGCACAGCAGGTCCACTCCCACGTCCGCGGCAGCGCGCGCCTCTTGCGGCGTCGTGACCGTGACCACGACCTCGGAACCCGCCTCGTGCAGACGTTCCACAATGGACCGTTCGGGCAGTCCGAAGGTGAACGACACGGCAGGGACGCGCTCGGCGATCACCACCTCCACCTTGGCCGGGTAGTTGTCGTCGTCCCAGCTCGGCGAGCCCGCCTCGGCCCCGTGCCGCGCGGCTGCCGCCGCCACCCGCGCCGGGTAGTCGGCGAGATCGAGATCCCGACGCTCGCCCGGGACGAAGAGGTTCACCCCGAACGGCTCCGACGTGAGCGCGCGCAACGCCGCGATCTGAGCGGTCAGCGCATCCGCCGACAGGTACCCCGCAGCCAGGAAACCGAGGCCGCCCTCGGCGCTCACGGCCGCGGCCAGTTCCGGCGTGGAGACGCCACCCGCCATCGGCGCGGCGATCAGGGGAATTCGTCGCTCTGCGATCATGTTTCGACGGTAATCCCGCCCTCACCACGAGCGCATCAGAGCATCGCGCACACCACAGCGCCGACCGCGCCGGACCGCCGTCCGAGGCCGCGGGATCAACCTTGCGTGATCCGGCACTCTTTCAACGGCATTTCTCCTTTCCTTTGGGCATAACGGAGTTGAGGAGCTGATCGGAAAGGCACCCCCATGCGAACCACCACGCGCGACGGCCTCGCGCTCCGCGCCGCCAGCAGTGCAGACACCCCGGCGCTGGCCGGATTGCTCAGCGCGTCATACCGCGACGAGCCCCGGATGGCAGCGCTGCTGCCGCTCGAAGCGCAGCGAGAAACGAAGCTCCGCGCACTGTTCTCCCTTCTTCTGACCCAAGATCACCTTGATCACGGCACCGAGATCGCCGAGCTGGACGGGCATCCGCACGCCGTCGCGGTGTGGGACCGGCCGGGCAGCCAAGCCGCGCCGCTCGGCCGACGCCTCATGCACCTCCCGGCGCTGCTGTCGGTGTTCCGCTGGCGGCTTCCCGAGACCGCCAGGGCGATCCAGACGTTCAACGCCACCGACAGCCACCGGCCCGACGAACCGCACTGGCACCTGGCCGCCATCGGCACCACACCGGACGTCCGCGGTCGCGGCCTCGGCAGCGCCCTGCTGAAATCCGGACTGGCGCGTGCCGACGCCCACGACACCCCGGTCTACCTGGAAGCCACGGCGCACGCCGCCGTGGACCGCTTCGAGCGGTTCGGGTTCCGCGTGATCCACGAATACCCGGTCGCCAGCGGCCTCACCGTTTACGGCATGTGGCGCCCGGTGGACAGCTGACCTGCGAAGACCGCCTGTCAGGGCCGCAACCCGGCGACCAGGTCGACCGGGGCGAACCGGACCGGGAATGGTCGTTCCGGCTCGAACAGCTCGTCGCCGACCACCCGCGCCACCCGCTGGTAGTCGCTGCCGCCGACCAGCTCCCAGGCAGTCACGGACGGCACCTCGAGATCCGGATCGACCAGCCAGAAGTGCTGGGTGCCCAGCCTGGCGTGGGCCGCCTTGCGCAGGCTGATGTCGTTCAACCGGCTGCTCGGCGATGCGACCTCCACCGCCAGCACCGGTGCGGCCCGCAGGTTCCGCATCGTCAGGTCGGCGTAGCGCGCGACCAGGACGTCCGGCCGCAACTCGGTCCACAGGTCCTGGCGCACCGCGAACGGCGCGGACAGCACCCGGTATTCGGGCGGACTAGCCCGGTGCAGCTGGACGAACAGCGCCCCGAGCGCCGCCTGGTGCGGCCAGCCCGGCGCCGGGCCCACCAGCAGCTCGCCGTCGACGAGCTCGTACCGGCGACCGTCCTCCGGGAAAGCCTCCAGGTCCTGGACCGTGAACCGCCGCCCGCCAAGATCGATAGACATCACGTGCTCCCTCCGCTCGTGCGCCCCGAGGTTTCGGGGTCTCGCATATAAAGAGGAGCGAAGGGTCCGAACAGATACAGCCGGCGCCGATGATCACTGGATCGGGCAAGAAAAAAGCGGGCGGGAACCCGACGCCTGGGTTCCCGCCCACTCGCACCATCGCGATTTTCCGACACCCCGCCACAGGGCCGCTGGTGCGTCTAGGGCGTGGTCGGCGCGCTGCCCGCGCGCCGACCACGGATTCAATTGGTCAGCCGGATCAGTGGAACTGGGCGGTCTCGGTCGAACCGGCCAGCGCGGTGGTCGAGGAGTCCGGGCTCACCGCGGTGCTGATCAGGTCGAAGTAGCCGGTGCCCGCCTCGCGCTGGTGACGGGTCGCGGTGTAGCCGCGGGACTCCGAGGCGAACTCGCGCTCCTGCAGGTCCACATAGGACGTCATGCCGTCCGCCGCGTAGCCCTTGGCCAGGTCGAACATGCTGTAGTTCAGCGCGTGGAAGCCGGCCAGCGTGATGAACTGGAACTTGTAGCCCATGTGGCCGAGTTCGCGCTGGAACTTGGCGATGGTGCTGTCGTCCAGGTTCTTCCGCCAGTTGAACGACGGCGAGCAGTTGTAGGCCAGCATCTGCTCCGGGTACTTGTCCTTGACGGCCTCGGCGAACCGGCGGGCGACCTCCAGGTCCGGGGTGGAGGTCTCCATCCAGATCAGGTCCGAGTGCGGCGCGTAGGCCAGGGCGCGGGTGATGCACGGCTCGATGCCGTTGCGCACCTTGTAGAAGCCCTCCGGGGTGCGCTCCCCGGTGACGTACTGCTGGTCGCGCTCGTCGATGTCGCTGGTCAGCAGCGTCGCGGCCTGCGCGTCGGTGCGGGCGATGACCAGGCTGGGGACGCCGGCGACGTCGGCCGCCAGGCGCGCGGCGTTGAGGGTCTTGACGTGCTGGCCGGTGGGGATGAGCACCTTGCCACCGAGGTGGCCGCACTTCTTCTCGGAGGCCAGCTGGTCCTCCCAGTGCACGCCCGCGGCGCCGGCCGCGATCATGCCCTTCATCAGCTCGTAGGCGTTGAGCACGCCACCGAAACCGGCCTCGGCGTCGGCGACGATCGGCGCCAGCCAGTGGATGTCCTCGCTCTCACCGCCGGCGCCCTCCGGGTCCAGGGCCTCGGACCAGTTGATCTGGTCGGCGCGCTTGAGGGCGTTGTTGATCCGCCGCACGACCGACGGGACGGAATTGGCCGGGTAGAGGCTCTGGTCCGGGTAGGTCTCGCCGGCCAGGTTGGCGTCCGCGGCGACCTGCCAGCCGGACAGGTAGATGGCCTGCAGACCGGCGCGGACCTGCTGGACCGCCTGGTTGCCGGTCAGCGCGCCGAGCGAGTTGACGTAGTCGGTCTCGTTCAGCAGCTTCCACAGCCGCTCGCTGCCCTGCCGGGCGAGGGTGTGCTCCTCTCGCACGGAACCGCGGAGGCGGATGACCGTTTCGGCCGAGTGCGTGCGCTCGATGCCCTTCCAACGCGGGTTGGTGTCCCAGTCGCGCTGGAGTTCTTCGGTTGCCTGCTTCGCCTGCTCGCGGATGCTCATGATGTTCCCCTTCCGGGATTGCCCTGCGGCTTGTTGATCCCAGTCTTGGCCCTGATCCAGCGAAACACGACCAGAATATCGAGGTAATTTTTGAATTTTTTCTGCTAGCATCAACGCCATGACGGAGTTCGCCACTGAAGAAGACCGTAATTTTTCAACAGAACACGACCTTCTGGTCTTCGGTCAGCGGCTGCGGCACTTGCGGCGCGCGGCCGGGCTCACCCTCGTCGAGCTGGGCGAGCGGGTCGGGCGCGCGCCGTCGCAGCTGTCGCTGCTGGAGAACGGCCACCGCGAGCCGAAGCTGTCGCTGCTGCGCTCGCTGGCCGATGCGCTGGGCACCTCCGTCGACGAGCTGCTGTCGAAGAAGCCGCCGAACCGGCGCGCCGAGCTGGAGATCGCCGTGGAGAAGGCCCAGCTCGACCCGCTCTACCAGCGGCTCGGCGTGCCGCCGCTGAAGGTCGGCAAGCGCGTCCCCACCGAAGCGCTGGAACACGTCCTCGCGCTCTACGAAGAGCTCAAGCGCCGCGAAACGAAGCAGGTCGCCACGCCCGAAGAAGCCCGCAAGGCCAACGCCGAGCTGCGCGGCATGATGCGCGAGCACGGCAACTACTTCCCCGAGATCGAGAAGACCGCCGCCGGCATCCTCGACAAGGTCGGCTACCACGGCGGCCCGCTGTCGGAGGGGCTGATCCAGTCGATCGCCACGCACCTCGGCTACGGGCTGCGGTTCGTCACCGACCTGCCCCGCTCGGTGCGCTCGGTGACCGACCTGAAGAACCGGCGGATCTTCCTGCGCCGCGAATCGCTGGGCATGCACAGCCCGCGGACGATCCTGCTGCAGACTCTGGGCCACCTCAGCCTCGGTCACCGGCAGCCCCGCGACTTCGCCGACTTCCTGCGGCAGCGCGTGGAGGCGAACTACTTCGCCGCCGCGGTCCTGGTCCCGGAGCAGACGGCGGTGCCGTTCCTGCAGGACGCGAAGGCCGAGCGCGACCTCGCCGTGGAAGACCTGCGCGACGTGTTCTCGGTGTCCTACGAGATGGCCGCGCACCGGTTCACCAACCTCGCCACCCAGTACCTCGACCTCGTCTGCCACTTCGTGCGCAACGACGAGACCGGCATCATCTACAAGGCGTACGAGAACGACGGGCTGGTCTTCCCCAGCGACCCGACCGGCGCCATCGAGGGACAGCGGATGTGCCGGTACTGGGCGGGCCGGCAGGTGTTCGCCTCCTCGGACCGCTACTCGACCTACTACCAGTACACCGACAAGCCCGGTGCCACGCACTGGTGCGTCGCGCACGTCGACCCCAGCCGCGGGCGGGACTTCGCGATCACCCTCGGCGTCCCCTACACGGAGTCGCGGTGGTTCCGGGGCCGGGACACCAACAACCACTCCAAGTCGAAGTGCCCGAACGGCGAATGCTGCCAGCGCCCGCCGTCGGATCTCGCGAGCCGGTGGGAAGGCATGGTGTGGCCGTCGGCGCGGGCGCACTCGCACGTGCTCGCCGCGCTGCCGTCGGACACCTTCCCCGGCGTGGACGAGGCCGACGTGTACGCGTTCGTGGAGGCGCACCAGGGCTGATCGCCAGTCCGATGAGGACAGTCTTCTCCGCGTTGCCGCGCGGCGAGAACGGCTCGACCGCGCGGCACCGGGCACACGATCCGAAGGAGGAGCATGGGCTCCCGGCCACAGTTCTCGATCGCCCTGATCCCCGGTGACGGCATCGGCCCCGAACTCGTCGAAAGCGCCGTCGAGGTGCTCCGGGCCGCCTCCGCCGACCTGCACTTCACCACCGAAGACGGCGGCGCGGGAACCTTCCGCCGCACCGGAACGGCCTTGAGCCCGGAGGTGCTGCACCGGATCCGCAACACCTACGACGTTGTCCTCAAGGGCCCGGTCGGGCTACCCGATGTCCGCCACCCTGACGGCACCGAGGCCGGAATCCTCGGCGGGATCCTGCGCGGCGGGCTCGACACCTACGCCAACGTCCGCCCGATCACCCTGCTCCCCGGCGCTGCGACCCCGCTGCGCAGCGCCGAATCGGGCATCGACTACGTCATCGTGCGCGAGAACACCGAGGGGCTCTACCTCTCACGCGGGCGTGGCGTCGGCAACGACCGCGCCGTCGCAGACCAGCTGCTCATGACCCGGGAAGGCACCGAACGCGTCGTCCGCTTCGCGTTCGAGCTCGCGCGCCGGAGAAATGGCGCGCCCGCCGACCGCGTCCGCCGCGTGACCTGCGTGGACAAGAGCAACGTGCTGCGCAGCTTCGCCTTCTTCCGGGCGATCTTCGACGAGATCGCCGACGACTACCCCGACATCGAGCGGGACTACCGCTACGCCGACGCCGCCGGGCACGACCTCGTCGCCGATCCCGGGCACTTCGACGTGCTCGTCATGGAGAACTTCCTCGGCGACATCCTCAGCGACGTCGGTGCGGCGACCGTCGGCGGGCTCGGCATGTGCCCGTCCGGCAACATCGGCGACCACGCCGCCTACTTCGAACCCATCCACGGCAGCGCCCCCGCGATCGCCGGGCAGGACAAGGCGAATCCGACCTCGCAGATCCTCGCGGCCGCTCTCATGCTGGAACACCTCGGCGACCGGTCGACCGCGGCGCGCATCAAGGATGCCGTGGCCCGGGCATACCGCCAGGGCTGCATCCGGCTGCTCCCCGGCGGCTGCCCCGAGAGCGGAACCGAAGCCGCCACCCGGGCCGTCATCGACGCCCTCGACGGCTGAGCCACTCGCGGCTGCTGAGCGACGAGATCGCCGCTGAAGCCGTCGTCATCTGCACCGACCGGGAACCCGACGAGATCGAGGAGCCCGGTGACGAACCCGCTATCCCCGAAGGCAGCCGCGTCCTTTCCCCCGCGCGGGGCTGAAGACCGCGCGCCGCCGGCCGGAACTGATCCGCGATCGAGCACTGCGAAGATCCAATGTGGACGACCATCAACCGCCGAGCATGCCGCGCAGGTATGCCTGCACCACCTGCGAAAGCTCCTCGACGCTGGCAGTACTGCCGGGCTCCGGGGCATCCAGCGACCGGCTGCCGATGACACGGTCGAACACCAGCCCCTCGCACAGACTGAGCAGACCGGCGGCGGCGAACTCCGGATCGGATGCCCCCAAGACGATCAGCAGCTCGACGGCCAGCGGACGGGAGAACGCCGCCCGCGCGAGCGGCTCGTGCAGCTCCGCAGCCGCAGCCACCTCCGCCACGAGCGCATACCGGGCGATCGTGTCGCTTCGGCGGGGCCCGAGCATCCGGTCCAGCTGGACCGCGATCCGGTCGGCCGCGCCGCGAACATCCGGCGGCCGATCTGAGCGCTGGCCCGCGATCGCGTCGAAATCCGCCCTCGCCCGCACTGCCAGCCGCGCCACCGCAGCCTCCAGCAGCGCCCGCCTCGTCCGCATGTAGTACGACGTCGATCCTCGCGGCAGCTCCAACCGGGCATCGACGGCGAGGTGCGTCAACGCGCGAACTCCCTGCTCCGCGACGATCTCGATCGCCGCATCCGCGATGCGCGTTCGGCGGTCCTGCTCACACATCGCCCACCCTCCCCGACATCACCCGTACTCTACATCCATAGAGCCTCTACGTTTGCAGAGTCACGGGGAGGGAAGTTGACCGACCGAGCCGGAACACTGCGTGCGCGCTTCGACCTGGCGGCCGCGCAGCAAGGCTTCGAACTTGACGAAGCGCAACGACCGGTTGCCGACGAGCTCGCCGCGCTCGGCACTGAGCTGCGGAAGCACTTCCACCGGCCGCGCGGGCTCTACCTGCACGGGCCGGTGGGGCGCGGCAAGAGCTTCCTGGTGAACACCTTCTTCGCCGAAGCACCCGTCCGCGGCAAACTGCGCGTGCACTTCCACGACTTCTTCGACCGGCTGCACCGCACCGCCGCCCGGCACCGCGCGTCGAGCGGATCGAGCGCCGTGGACTCGGCGGTGGCCGAGCTACTCGAAGGATGCCGACTGGTGTGCTTCGACGAGTTCCACGTGCACGATCCCGGCGACGCGGGGCTGATCACCCACCTGCTGCGCGCCCTGCACGCGCGCCGCGTCACGCTCGTGACGACGTCGAACTACCCGCCGGCCGGGCTGCTGCCCAACCCGCTGTACCACCACCTGTTCCTACCCGCCATCGAGCTCATCGAGGCGCACCAGGAAGTCATCGCGCTCGCGGGCCCCACCGACTACCGGACCACCAACCGGCAAGGGCGCTTCGCCGAAGGCACCTGGCAATGGCCGGGGAACGAATTCCCGCCGCCGGGCAGCGAGGAGCAGGACACGCTGGTCATCAACGGCCGGAACCTCCGCGCACTGGCCGTGCGGAACCGGCTGGTGTGGTTCGACTTCCACGAGCTCTGCGCGACGCCCACCTCGACGCGGGACTACCTCGCCCTCGCCGAGCGGTTCGACACCTGGGTGATCAGCGGCGTGCCCAGGCTCGCCGACTGCGGACCGGACGCCCGCCAGCGCTTCGCCAACGTCGTGGACGTGTTGTGCGACAAGGACATCACCACGCACGTGCTGGCCGATCACAGCATCGCCGGAACGCTGGCGGACGGCACCGACGTCGCACGCACCGCCAGCCGGCTCGCCCTGCTCAGGCCGATTCCGCTCAGCGAAGCGGCAAGCGACGACGCCGTTGCCGCGAAGCCGTAGCCGGCCTTCGGATCACGCGCGGATCTGCTTCCTGACGTCGTAGTCCTGGCGGGCCCGCTCGACCTCGTTCAGGTTGACCGACCATTCCGCGAGCGCGGCGAAAAGCGGCGCCAGGCTGCGCCCGAGGTCGCTGATCTCGTACTCCACCCGCGGCGGGACCTCGGCGTAGTAGCTGCGTACGACGAGGCCGTCCCGCTCCAGGGCGCGGAGCCGCTGGGTCAGCACCTTGGGAGTGATCGAGGTGATCCGGCGTTGCAGTTCAACGAACCGCTGGCGGCCGTACTCGTGGAGCGCCCACAGGATCGGCGTGGTCCACCGGCTGAAGACGATGTCGACCACCGGCGCGATCGGGCAGGCGTTCTCCGGAGCGACCTCTCCGCCATCGCGCCAACGTGTGTCCTCCCGCACATTTCCCCCTCTCGTCCAATACTTTCTTCTAGGTACCTACTAGCCCACCGATAGTAGCTTCGCCGAGTCAACGCAGGAACTCGGAAACGGAGCACGAAATGATCGTGGTGACCGGAGCGACCGGGAACGTCGGGCGGCCGCTGGTGCAATCCCTCGTCGCGGCGGGCGAGGAAGTGACGGCGGTGTCCCGGCGGATCTCCGCCCAGGACGTGCCGGCGGGCGTGCGACACCAGCAGGCCGACCTGGCGGATCCGGCGAAACTCAAAGCCGCCGTCGATGGGGCCACTGCCCTCTTCCTGCTGACCTCCGGCGATTTCGCCGGAGCCGGTGGCAGCCTCGACACCGTCCTGGACGTAGCGCGGGCCGGCGGTGTTCGGCGGGTCGTGCTGCTGTCATCGCAGGGCGTCAGCACCGGGCACCACCCGCCGGTGTTCGAGGACGCGGTCAAGCGGTCGGGCCTGGAATGGACCTTGCTGCGGCCGGGGAACTTCGCCTCCAACGCCTTCCAATGGGCCGAAACGGTCCGCGCGCGGCGAGCGATCGCCGCACCGTTCGGCGATGTCGGGCTGCCCGCCGTCCACCCGGGCGACATCGCCGAGATCGCCGCCATCGCACTGCGCGGCGCCCGCCACGCCGGCCACTCATACGCCCTGACCGGGCCGGCGCCGATCACTCCCCGGCAGCAGGCCGCGGCGATCGGCGAGGCGCTGGGCGAGCCGGTGCGGTTCGTCGAGCAGACCCGGGCGGAAGCCAAAGCCCAGATGATCCGCTCCATGCCCGAACCGGTCGTCGACAGCACCCTCGACATCCTGGGCACGCCGGGTTCCTTGCAGCAGGTCAGCCCCGACGTCGAGCGGATCCTCGGCCGGCCTGCCCGCGCCTTCGCCGAGTGGGCGGCGAACAACATCGCGGCCTTCGAGTGACCGCGACCAACACGATCTGAACCGCAACGGAGCCAACACCTTGCCTGTCGCACGCGTTCTCGACTCGACCATGTTCTACCGGGAGACCGGCACCGGCGTGCCGATCGTCTTCCTGCACGGCAACCCCACCTCGTCATACCTGTGGCGGCGAGTCCTGCCGGCCGTGGGCGATCCCGGCCGGCGGCTGGCGCCGGACCTGATCGGCATGGGCGACTCGGGCAAGCCCGGCATCGACTACACCTTCGACGACCACGCCCGCTACCTGGACGCGTGGTTCGATGCGCTGGACCTCGACGCCGTCGTCCTAATCGGACACGATTGGGGCGGCGCACTCGCCTTCGACTGGGCCGCCCGACATCCCGGCCGGGCCCGTGGCGTCGCGTTCACCGAGACGATCGTGAAACCGATGTCCTGGCAGGAGTTCCCGGCAGCCGGCCGCGAACTCTTCCGCTCGTTCAAAACTGCGGGCGTCGGCGAGGAGATGGTTCTGGACGGCGACCTCTTCGACGGGCTGCAGGGCACCGTCGCCACCCGGCTCGACGCCGAGACCCTCGATGCCTACCGCAAGCCCTACGCCACCCGCGACAGCCGCCTGCCGCTGCTGCGCTGGACGCGCGCGATGCCGCTGGGCGGAGAGCCGGCCGACGTCACCGCCAGGGTCCGCGATTACGACGAGTGGCTGGCGACCAGCGCGGACGTGCCCAAGTTGATGCTCACCTTCGAACCCGGACCGGGAACGATGATGACCCCGCAGCTCATCGACTGGTGCGCGGCCAACATCGCCAACCTCGACATCGCCCACCGCGAACTCGTCGCCGGTCACCACACCCCGGAGGACCACCCCGAAGCGATCGCCACCGCAGTCGCGTCCTGGCTGGACGGCCACGACCTGCGGACGGCGTGACCACGATGCCCCCGGCCGACGCCGGGGGCATCGCGCTACTTCTTGACCCACCGGCCACGAGCACCGGCGAGCGCGTTGGGGTTCCCATGCTCAACCGGCCGCAACCAGCGCCCATATCGACTACTCGTGCGCGGCTCGGAACGCGTGCTCGGCGACGAGGTCGGAGTGCTGGTCGACGCCTAGGTCGACGCGCAGGCTGTGCAGTCGGCCGGTGAACCGGTTGTCGACGGCCGCGTAGTCGTCGGTCACCGGCGAGGCGCGGTCTACCCCGATGTCGAAGGTCTCGTCGAACGCGAAGTAGTACGGGATCGTCGCATCGATCCGCCCGGCGGCGACCTCGTCACCATCGACCGACAACACCGCCGTACCCCCGTTGCCGACACCGCCACCGTCGTAGTCGAACCGCAGCCGGACCTCGTGTTCCCCGGCGGGCACCGACCGCGGCGCCCGCACCCGGTGCACCGTCAGCCCGAAGTAGTTGTAGGCGTAGCAGGGCCTGCCCTCGTGGAAGTAGAACGACCACCCCCCGAACCTGCCGCCCTGC
The DNA here is from genome assembly GCF_056431445.1 of Saccharopolyspora sp. NPDC045941. NCBI lineage: Bacteria > Bacillati > Actinomycetota > Actinomycetes > Pseudonocardiales > Pseudonocardiaceae > Saccharopolyspora > Saccharopolyspora sp. NPDC045941. Next base: position 229,163 of record NZ_JBWKKU010000001.1, on the reverse strand, counting down.
GCCACCAGCACGCCCTCCGCGCCGTCGGCGGGAACCTCGACCAGGGCGGTCAGTTCGTGCGAGCGGTTCTTGACGTTCGGCGCCGTCTCCTCCGTCAACCGCCCGGCTCCCGCGTGGAAGGTGATCGAGCGGCGCTCGCCCATCAGATCCAACCGCCCGGCCTCCAACGGGTTCTCCCGCTCGGTCATCCGATCGTCCAGCGGCAGCACGTTGTGCTTCGCCGCCTCGATCAGGAACAACTGCTGGAGTTCCCGCAGCGTCTCCGGATGCTCTGCCGCCAGGTCGCGGGCCTGCGTCCAGTCCACGTTGGTGTCGTAGAGCTCCCACCGGTCGTCGTCGAACGAGCGGCGCGCACCGTCCTGCACCATCACCCACGGGGTGCCGTGCCTGGTCACCGCCATCCAACCGTCGCGGTAGATGCCGCGGTTGCCGACCATCTCGAAGTACTGCACCCGATGCCGGCCCGGCGCATCCGCGTCGTTGAAGCTGTAGAGCATGCTGGTGCCCTCGATGGGCTGCTGCGCAATGCCGTTGACCTCGACCGGGTGCGGCAGCCCCGCCGCCTCCAGGATGGTGGGAACGACGTCGATCACGTGGTGGAACTGGTTCCGGATCCCGCCCCGCTCGGCGATCCCGACCGGCCAGTGCACGATCATCCCGTCCCGGATCCCGCCGAAGTGCGATGCGACCTGCTTCGTCCACTGGTATGGCGTGTTCATCGCCAACGCCCAGCCGACCGGGTAGTGCGCGTGCGTGGTCGCATCACCCAGCGCCGCATCCTGCGAATTGATGAACTCGGCGCTGTCCGGGATGCCGCTGGCGAAGCGGTGCTCGTTGAGAGTCCCGCCCAGACCGCCCTCGGCCGAGGCACCGTTGTCCCCGAGGATGTAGACGAAAAGCGTGTTGTCCAGCTCACCCAACTGCTGCAAGGCGTCGACGAACCGTCCGACCTGGACATCCGTGTGCTCCGCGAAACCCGCGTAGAGCTCCATCAGCGAAGCCGCCGCGCACCGCTCGGAGTCCGACAGCTCGTCCCAATGCGGCACGCCCTCGGCCCACGGCGCCAGCTCCGCGTCCCGCGGCACCACACCGAGTTCCTTCTGCCGCCGCAGGGTGATCTCGCGCTGCGCATCCCAGCCGTGGTCGAACTTCCCCCGGTAGCGCTCCCGGAACTCCTTCGGCACGTGGTAGGGCGCGTGCGTGGCACCGAACGGCAGGTAGGCGAAGAACGGGCTGTCCGGTTTGAGGGCCCGCTGGTTGCGCACCCAATCGATGGCCTGATCGACGAGGTCCTCGGACAGGTGGTAGCCGTCCTCCGGCCCGCGCGCGGGCTCCACCGGATTCGTGCCGTCGAACAGCACCGGATACCAGTGGTTCATCTCAGCGCACAGGAAACCGTAGAACTTCTCGAAGCCCTCACCGGTCGGCCACCGGTCGAACGGCCCGGCGGCGCTCACGTCTCGCGCAGGCGTCTGGTGCCACTTGCCGAAGGCCGCCGTGTTGTAGCCGTTGCCCTGCAAGACCTGACCGATCGTCGCGGCACTCAACGGCCGGATGCCGCAGTAGCCGGGCGCGGCGCTGGCCATCTCGGTCGTGACGCCCATCCCGACCGAATGGTGGTTGCGGCCGGTCAGCAGCGCCTGGCGGGTCGGCGAGCAGATCGCGGTGACGTGGAACCGGCTGTAACGCAGGCCGCCGTCGGCCAACCGGTCCGCGGTCGGCATCTGGCACGGCCCGCCGAAGGCGCTCGGTGCGCCGAAACCCATGTCGTCGATGAGCACCACCACGACGTTCGGCGCGCCCTCCGGTGGGCGCAGCGGCTGCCGCGGCGCGAACGCCGGGCGTTGATCGCGCACGTCGAACGCGGTCGCGGACGGCGGCTCGGGATCCGGAATCGGCAACCGATCACGCGACATCTGCACGCCCTACCTCCCACAATTTCGACGCCGTACCAGCGAACCGGGCGCGGAGCATCGGAAACCACCAACCCCACAAGGCTTTCCACACCGCATGCTAGTGGGCGCACACCTGAACCCCAGCGCTGCGGATGTGTCCCGGATCGCAAGATCCCGGCATCATTCCTGGTCAGCGCGGCATCAGTGGCAGTCAGACCGGTTCTCGATCCACCTCGTGGAAGATGGCTGTCTCATCCGGCGAGCGCGGGCCGAACCGCTGCGATCGCAACGCGGGACTACCCCTCGGTCGCCGAACGGTTCGGCACACGGGTGCTGGCCGACCGCGACCCGGCTGCACTTCGCCAACGTCATCGACGTGCCGTACGACAAGGCCATCACCACTCGGGTGATGGCCGACCGCGGTTTCGCCGAAACGCTGCGGCGCGGAACCAACGTCGAACGGACCGCCGCCTCGCCCCGCTCCGCCCGCTGGCGGTGCCCTGAGCTACTTCTTGCCCTTGGCCTTGTCGTCCTTGGCCTCGTCGGTGGACAGCGCAGCCACGAAGGCTTCCTGCGGGACCTCGACGCGGCCGATGGTCTTCATCCGCTTCTTGCCTTCCTTCTGCTTCTCCAGCAGCTTGCGCTTCCGGCTGATGTCACCGCCGTAGCACTTGGCGAGCACGTCCTTGCGGATCGCGCGGATCGTCTCGCGGGCGATGATCCGCGACCCGATCGCCGCCTGGATCGGCACCTCGAACTGCTGCCGCGGGATCAGCTCGCGCAGCTTCGAGGCCATCTTCGTGCCGTAGGCGTAGGCGGCGTCGCGGTGCACGATCGCGCTGAACGCGTCCACCGGCTCGCCCTGCAGCAGGATGTCGACCTTCACCAGGTTCGACGCCTGCATGCCCGACTCCTCGTAGTCCATCGAGGCATAGCCGCGGGTCCGCGACTTCAGCTGGTCGAAGAAGTCGAACACGATCTCCGCGAGCGGCAGCGAGTAGCGCAGCTCGACCCGGCTCTCCGACAGGTAGTCCATCCCGGACAGCTGCCCGCGCCGGCTCTGGCACAGCTCCATGATCGTGCCCACGAACTCCGACGGCGCGATGATCGTGCACTTGGCGACCGGCTCCAGGACGTCCTTGATCTTGCCCTCGGGCCAGTCGGACGGGTTGGTCACCACCAGCTCCGACCCGTCCTCCATCTCCACGTGGTAGACCACGTTCGGCGCCGTGGAGATCAGGTTCAGGTTGAACTCGCGCTCCAGCCGGTCCCGGGTGATCTCCAGGTGGAGCAGACCGAGGAAACCGCAGCGGAAACCGAAGCCCAGCGCCCCGGAGGTCTCGGGCTCGTAGGTCAGAGCGGCGTCGTTGAGCTGCAGCTTGTCCAGCGCCTCGCGCAGCAGCGGGTAGTCCGTGCCGTCCACCGGGTAGAGCCCGGAGTACACCATCGGCTTCGGCTCGCGGTAGCCGCTGAGCGGCTCCTCCGCGCCCTTGCGCTCGGCGGTGATCGTGTCACCGACCTTGGACTGGCGGACGTCCTTCACCCCGGTGATCAGGTAGCCGACCTCGCCGACGCCGAGGCCCCCGGACGGCTTCGGCTCCGGCGAGATGATGCCGACTTCCAGCAGCTCGTGGGTCGCGCCGGTGGACATCATCCGGATCCGCTGCCGCGGGGTGATCCTGCCGTCGACCACCCGGATGTAGGTCACCACGCCGCGGTAGGTGTCGTAGACCGAGTCGAAGATCATCGCGCGCGGCGGCGCGTCGGAGACGCCCTGAGGCGCCGGGATCTGCCGCACCACCTCGTCGAGCACCGACCCGACGCCCTCACCGGTCTTCGCCGACACCCGCAGCACGTCCTCCGGCTCGCAGCCGATGATGTGCGCCAGCTCGGCGGCGTACTTGTCGGGCTCGGCGGCCGGCAGGTCGATCTTGTTGAGCACGGGGATGATCTGCAGGTCGTGCTCCATCGCGAGGTACAGGTTCGCCAGCGTCTGCGCCTCGATGCCCTGCGCGGCGTCGACCAACAGCACCGCGCCCTCGCAGGCCGCCAGCGACCGGCTGACCTCGTAGGTGAAGTCGACGTGACCGGGGGTGTCGATCATGTGCAGCACGTGGTCGACGCCGTCGGAGGTCCACGGCAGGCGCACGTTCTGCGCCTTGATCGTGATGCCGCGCTCCCGCTCGATGTCCATCCGGTCGAGGTACTGCGCCCGGTACGCGCGCTCCTCCAGCACACCGGTCAGCTGCAGCATGCGGTCGGCCAGCGTCGACTTGCCGTGGTCGATGTGCGCAATGATGCAGAAGTTCCGGATTCGCTCCGGGGGCGTGAACGTGGTGTCGGCGAAACTGCTCACTCAGTGTTCCTCGCGGATGTCGACTGGTGCGGGGTTCACCCCATCGTCCCATGACACACCTGGTACTCGGCGTCCAACTCCGGGTCATCCCCGATGCGAGCACCGGCTCCGGGCTGCTGAGCTGGTCCTATGGGTCATTTCGCCGGTTTCGCCCTGGATCGTGCGTTCGGTCACCCGCGCGGTCTGCTGGGTGCCGCGGGCGGCGCGCTGATGGCGCGCGGCAACGCGGCGGCCGAGCACCAGGTGGTGCGGTTGGCCAAGCTGACCGGCGCGGAAGATGTCCTGGTGATCGGGCCCGGGCCCGGCGTGGGACTGCGAGCGGCAGGCGAGCGTGCGGCGCGGGTGGTCGCGGTCGAGCCGTCGGCACCCATGCGGCAGGCGTCCTGCCGCCGGTGCGCGGAGCTGCCCAACGTCGCCGTCGAGGACGGCACCGCCGAAGCGACCGGGCAGCCGGACGCCGCGTTCGACGTGGCGCTGAGCGTGAACAACGTCCAGCTGTGGCCGGATCGCGCCGCAGCGCTCGCCGAGCTGCACCGCGTGCTCCGGCCCGGCGGCGTCCTGCTGCTGTCGACCCACGAGCGCTGGCTGCCCGGCGGCCGGGCCGGCCTCCACTCCGACGTCCAGGCGGCGGGCTTCGCCGACGTTCAGACCTGGGCCTGGCAACCGGACCACGGCACCACCCAGGCCCAAACCCGGGCCCTCCGGCCGGAATAGGGCCGCCGATGAGTGCCGGCGATCACTCCGGGGCAGGGTCGCGGACGTCGGTCCGGATCGGGTGATCGGCCGGGATTTCGACCAGCACGATGCGCATCCCGTCCGGATCGGCTACCCAGCCCTCGTCGAGGCCCCACGGCTGCCGCGCCGGCTCCGCCAGGACCGTCACGCCACGGCCCCGGAGCCGCTCGAACTCCGCCCGCACGTCCCGCACCTGCAACCAGAGCACCTGATCCGGGCTCGGCCCCGGTCCGCCCGCGCCGGAGATCTCCAGAAAACCCTGCCCCAGGAAGAAAACCGTGCCACCGGGGAACTCCCGCGAGACGGCCAGCCCGAGCACATCGCGGTAGAACCGCAACGACCGCTGCCAATCCCGCGGCCGGAGGATCAATCGGCTGTTCAAGACCTCCATGCCCCGTTTCTACCCGCGCGGACCGATGGCCGCCGAGCAACCGGGGCCATCAGGCGATGCCGAGGAGCACAACCCCGGCCAGGACCACCACGGCACCCGTCATCCGGCGCGTCGGCTGGGCTTCGCCCAGGAGCCGCCAGGCCAGCAGGCCCGCCAGGACGATGCTCAGCTCCCGGGCCGGGGCCACCAGGCTCACCGGGGCGAGCTGCATCGCGAACAGGACGAGGATGTACGCCAGCGGCGACAGCAACGCCACCGCCAGGATCTCGCGGCGGTGCTCCCGCCACGTGCGTGCGATCTGGGTCCGCCGGGTCGCCGCGTAAGGGCTGAGCATCACCGAGCGGGCGAAGTTGCTCGTCCAGTCGAACACCAGCGGAGACAGCGCCAGGCCCGTCACCGCGTGCGCGTCCCACACCGTGTAGATCGCGATCAGCGAGCCGGTCAGCAGGCCGAAACCGACGCCCGCCAGGCTCGCGCCGGAACGCGGTACACCGTCGGACAGGCCGATCACGAACACCCCGGCGACCACCAGCAGCCCGCCGAGCACCCCGAGCCAGCCCGGGCGCTCCCCCAGGACCACCACCGCGATGATCATCGCCAGCATCGGGCCAGTGCCGCGGGCCAGCGGGTACACCACCGACATGTCGCCGACCGCGTAGCCGCGCTGCAGCAGCAGGAAGTACGCCAGGTGCACGACCGCGCTGACCAGCACGCCCAGCAGCCAGTCGCCCAGCACGGGCATCCCGGTCCAGAACAGCGATCCCGCAGCCACCGGCAGGTACAGCACGGCGCTGCACGTCGCGGTCAGCCACACGAACCCGGTGCCGGCCGACCCGGCGCGCTTGGCGAAGAAGTTCCACCCCGCGTGCGCGAACGCGGCGGTGACGACGAGGAGAACGGCGGCCAGGCCCATGGGAACCCTCTCCGTGCCACGCGGGCGCGCGGCATCCGGGTTCCTCCAGGCTTTTGTCCCGTCAGATGTGCGACCGCACTCCTTCCGCGATCGCCGGTGCCGCTCGGACCGGTCCCCCGCGCTCCTAGTTGTGGTGACCTGCAGCGGAGCGGGAGCGGAACCCTAGGCACAACCAGGCGTTGATATTACTCCGTCCGATTCCCGCGTCTACACGCCCGCGGCGAGCTTCCAGCCGAGGCTGATGACGAGCCCGACGACCACCGTCAGGAAAACCCGCCGCACGAATCCGGATCCGCGCTTCGCGGCGACCATCGCGCCGAGGACGCTGCCCGCCATGTTGCTCGCGGCCATCACCAGCGCCAGGCCCCACAGCACCTTGCCCGCCGGGACGAAGAACGCGAGCGCGCCGATGTTCGTGGCGACGTTGACGACCTTCGCCGTCGCCGATGCCGTGACGAACGCGAAACCGACCAGGCCGACGAGCAGGAACACCAGGAACGAGCCGGTGCCGGGCCCCGCGATGCCGTCCCAGAAGCCGATCAGGGCGCCGCCGGCGAGCATCACGAGCAGCTGCGCGCGCCGCTCGAAGCGCGGCGCATCGGACGAACCCAGCTCGGGCTTGCGCCAGGTGTAGATGCCGACGACGGCCAACGCGACCAGCACGATGACGTTGAGGACCTGCGACGGAAGCGCATCGGCCAGGACGGCTCCGCCCAGCGACCCGAGCAGGGCGACGATCGCCATCGACAGCGCGGCCTGCCAGTCGATCGGCGTCCGCTTCGCGTACGTCCGGGCGGCGGCCGCTGTCCCGGCGATCGCCGCCACCTTGTTCGTGGCCAGCGAGTAGATCACCTCGCCGCCGGGCAGGAGCAGCAGCATCGCGGGCAGCTGGATCAGGCCGCCGCCGCCCACGATGGCGTCGACCGCCCCGGCCAGGAACGCGGCGCAGCAGAGGAACAACAGCCCGGCCAGGGAAAGTTCCGCGAATCCGGGCCAGTTCAACGCATCGAGCACGAAGAGTGACCCTATGGTCCGCAGGCGCGGGATCCGAGCCGATGTGACCGCCGTCGCCCGGTCCCGCCCGCCACCATCGGCGCAGGTGGCCGCTGTTAACATGGACGACCGTGCCGTGCGGCATTCCGCCGTGGAGGAAATCTGCCCTGGGGCAGCGCCGACAACAGCGCGGCACGATCGATGCAACAGACTGAGAAGAGGCGCCACAGTGGCCAACATCAAGTCCCAGATGAAGCGGATCAAGACCAACGAGCTGGCCCGGCAGCGGAACAAGGCCGTGAAGTCCGCGGTCAAGACCGCCATCCGCAAGTTCCGCGAGGCCGCTGACGCCGGCGAGAAGGACAAGGCCATCGAGCTGCAGCAGGCCGCCAGCCGCGCGCTGGACAAGGCCGCCAGCAAGGGCGTCATCCACAAGAACCAGGCCGCGAACAAGAAGTCCGCGCTGGCGCAGCGCGCCAACCAGCTCTGAGCTGAGGCCGAGCTTCCGGCCCCCTTCCCGCCACGGGGAGGGGGCCGTTTGCATTCACGGGAAAGCGCGGGTCACGAACGCTGGTTGCGGAGCTCCACGAGCCGGAGGACGGTCCGCTCCAGGGCGTAGGTGGCGTCAGCGGCCATGCCCTTGACCCCGGCGTTGACCTCCGCGACCGCCTGCAGCGCTTGCGCGAGGCTCGATGCGTTCCAGCCGCGGGACTGCGCCAGCGCCTTCTTCACCTTCCACGCGGGCATGCCGAGCTCGCCCGCCAGCCGGAACGGATCGTTCCGGCCGCCCGCTGCGGCGACCCGGCCGATGGTGCGCACCGAATCGGCGAGGGCATCGGCGATCAGCACGTGCGGAACGCCGAGCTGCACGGCCCACCGCAAGGCCTCCAGCGCCGCCGCCCGATCACCGGTCACCGCCTTCTCCGCGACCGCGAACCCGGTCACCTCCGCGCGCCCGCGGTGGTAGCGGCGCACCGCCGTCTCGTCGACCTTGCCGCCGGTGTCGGCGACCAGCTGCGTCGCCGCGGCCGACAGCTCGCGCAGGTCCGAACCGACCGATTCGATCAGCGCGGCCACGCCGGCCGCATCGGTCTTCCCGCCGGCCCGGCGCACCTCGTCGCGGACGAACGCCTCCCGCTCCGCGGGCTTGGTGATCTTGTTGCACTCGGTGACGCGCGCGCCGAGTTTGCGCAGCGCATTGGGCAGTTCCTTGGCGTGCTTCGACCGGCCGCCACCGGTGTGCACGACGACGAGCGTGACGCCGTCCGCCGGCTGCCGGGCGTACGTCAGCAGCGCTTCGGCGATCTCCTTGCCCGCGTCCTGCGCGGACTCCACGGCCAGCACCCGGCCCTCGGCGAACAACGACGGGCTGAGCAGCTCCGCCAACTCCGGAGGAGTGAGCTCACTCACCTTCACCCGGCGCAGCTCGGCCTCCGGGTCCACGGCGCGGGCCGCTCCGACGGCCGCCCACAGCGCGCGTTCCACCAGCAGTTCTTCGTCTCCGATAACCAGATGCAGCGGATCGGGGACCACGGCCGGTGCGCTCATGCACGCATCGTCGCACGCACCCGCGACTGTCCCGCCATCTGGATCGTGCTGGCCAGAACCCGGCGCGGTCCACTAGCGTTGCCGGCACAACCGAATAGCTCATCCAGAGGGGCAGAGGGAACGGCCCGATGAAGCCCCGGCAACCGTTCGTCAGCGAATCGTGATTTCACCCGCGAGGTCTCTGACGAAAGCGGTGCCAATTCCGACCCGTCCGCGGGACAGATGAGGAGAGGACCTCGCGATGACCGCTGCCGCCCATGCCCAGAATTCGGCGAAGAAGACCTACGACCTGGGCAATGCCGTCGAACTGGTGTCCAAGGAAGAGGGCCACCGGCAGCCGCTGGCCCCGGAATTCGTCTCCTTGGAAGATTTCTCCCCGCTCGAGGTCGCGTACGACTTCGGCCGGATCCGCCGCGAGGACATCGAGGCCGGCCCGCGTTCCATCTGGCGCTACAAGCAGCTGCTCCCGGTTCCCTCCAACGTCGAGGAGCACCCGAACACCGACCCGGGCTGTACCCGGCTGATCCGGGCCGACAACCTCGCGAAGGCGTTGGGCGTCAAGCGGATCTGGATCAAGGACGACACCGGCAACCCGACCCACTCCTTCAAGGACCGCGTCGTCGCGGTGGCGCTGGCCGCCGCCCGCGAATTCGGCTTCAAGGTGCTGGCCTGCCCCTCCACCGGCAACCTCGCCAACGCGGTGGCCGCAGCCGCGGCCCGCGCCGGCTGGGACTCGGTGGTGCTGGTGCCCAAGACCCTGGAGCGCGCCAAGATCCTGATGAGCGCGGTCTACGACGGTTCGCTGCTGGCCGTCGACGGCAACTACGACGACGTGAACCGGCTGGCCACCGAGCTCGCCGCCGAGCACGAGGACTGGGCGTTCGTCAACGTCAACGTCCGGCCCTACTACTCCGAAGGCTCGAAGACGCTCGCCTTCGAGGTCGCCGAGCAGCTCGGCTGGCGCATCCCCGAGCAGATCGTGGTGCCGATCGCCTCCGGCTCGCAGCTGACCAAGGTCTACAAGGGATTCAACGAGCTCGGCCAGGTCGGCCTGGTGGAGCCGAGCCCGGTGCGGATCTTCGGCGCGCAGGCCACCGGCTGCTCCCCGGTGTCGACGGCGTACAAGAACGGCCACGACGTGGTCCAGCCGGTGCGGCCGGACACCATCGCCCGGTCGCTGGCCATCGGCGCTCCCGCCGACGGCCCCTACGTGCTCGACATCGTGCGCAAGACCGGCGGCGCCATCGAGGACGTCACCGACGACGAGGTCCGCGACGGCATCCGGCTGCTGGCGCGCACCGAGGGCATCTTCGCCGAGACGGCCGGTGGGGTCACCGTGGCCACGGCGAAGAAGCTCATCGAGGCGGGCAAGATCGACCCGGATGCCGAGACCGTGCTGCTGATCACCGGTGATGGCCTGAAGACCCTGGACGCGGTGCAGGACCAGATCGGCCCGAAGGCCACCGTCGCGCCGACCACCGAAGCGGTCAACCAGGCGCTCGGCCTCTGAGCCGACCAGACGACCTGATTCGAGGGCGCGGCGTCACCGCACGGCGGTGGCGCCGCGCTTTCGTCCACAAGGGACGACAGCGGACGCTCGGGTCGCCTCGTCCTATGGCTCGCCTGCGCGCAGCGGGTCGCCCCGGGCTACGTAGCGGGGGCCCTGCGGGCCGGGCAGGATCGCGATATCTCCTTCCTGGTCGGTGCGCAGCACTTTCGTGCCCGCACGGGCGAGGTTGTCGACGATGAACGGGCTGGGGTGCCCGTAGGTGTTGCCGGCGCCGACGCTGATCACGGCCAGCCTCGGGCGCACTGCTTGCAGGAAACGCGGTGCGGTGTAACGGGATCCGTGGTGCGGGACCTTGAGCACATCGGCCCGGAGATCCGCACCGGAAGACACCAGCCGCCCCTGCCCGGGCAGTTCGACGTCGCCGGTGAGCAGGACCCGGCCGGCCGGGGTGGTCGCCAGCAGCACGATCGACGCGTCGTTGGCGTCGTCGGCCGACTGCGTGCGGGCCAGCACCGGGTCCGGGCCGAGCACGTCCAGGACGAGCCCCGGCCAGACCGCGCGCTGCCCGGACAACAGCGGCACGACCGGAACCCGGTGCGCGCGGGCATCCCTCTCGACGTCGTCCATCGCCCACGCCGGCTGCCGCAGCGGGCCGATCGCGACCGCGTCGACGGGGATCTTCCCCATCAGCGCGGCGAGCCCGCTCACGTGATCGGCGTGCAGGTGGGTGAGCACCGCCAGCGGGATCCGGCGAATCCCGAGCCGCCGCAGGCATTCCGCGGCCCGTTGCGGATCCGGCCCGGCGTCGACCACCACCGCCTCGTCCGGGCGACCGGTGGCCAGCACCAGCCCGTCGCCCTGGCCGACATCGCACGCGACCATGCTCCAGCCCGGCACCGGCCAGCCCGGCAGCACGGTGCGCACCGGCACCACGACCAGCACCACGAGCAGCAGCCCCACCGCGACCACCAGGCGAATCCGCTTGCCGCGCAAGGCGATCAGCCCGACCGCCGCGATCACCGCGAGCGCGATCCCGCCCACGGTGCCCGATGGCCAGTCGAACGCCGCGCCGGGAACCGCCGCCGCCCGCTCGGCGACCAGGATGATCCACTCCAGCTCCGGCGCCGCCAGCCGGCCGAACACGCCGGCCGACCAGGCCGATACCGGCGCCACCACGGTGGCCAGGACGCCGAACACCGTCGCCGGTGCGACGACGGGCCCGGCCAGCACGTTCGCCGGTACCGCCACCAGGCTGACCTCGCCGGAGAGCGCCGCGATCAACGGAGCCGTGACGACGTGCGCCGCCAGCGGCACGGCGATCGCTTCGGCCAACCCGACCGGCACTCCCCTCGCCCGCAGCGACGACGACCACACCGGCGCCAGCAGCACCAGCCCGGCGGTCGCCGCGACCGACAGCGCGAACCCCGCGCTGGTCGCCAGGTCGGGCAGGAGCAGCAGCAAGCCGATCACGCTCGCGGACAGCGCCGGCAACGCCGACCGCTGCCTGCCCAGCACCAATGCGAGCAACGTGATCGCGCCCATCACCGCCGCGCGCAACACGCTCGGTTCCGGTCCGGCCAGGATGACGAACCCGACGAGCGCCGCGCCCGCACCCACGGCCGACATGACCGGCCCCGCGCCGACCAGGTGCAGCAGCACCAGCACCGCGCCGCACACGATCGCGAGGTTGGCGCCCGAAACCGCCGTCAGGTGGGACAGCCCGGCGGTCTCGAAGTTCTGCTCCACCTCCGGCGGCAGCCGACCGGTGTCGCCGACCACCAACCCCGGCAGCAGCCCCGCGGCGGCCGGGCCGAGCACGTCGGCCGAGACCCGCCGCAGGCCGTCCCGCAAGTCCTCCGCGACGCGCTGCCAGCCCGGCGCGGCCGCGACGTCGGCCGGTGGGCCGAACACCTGGAAAGCCGCGACCGTGAGCTCACCGGCACGCGGCGGGGAGACCTTGCCGGTCGCCGTTACCTGTTGTCCGGCAATGAGGTTCCGCCACTGCTCGGTCGGGACAAGCAGCACCACCGCGCCGCCTGCCCGCACCCGACGCCCGGCCAACTCGCCTGCCTGCAACTCGGCGCGGACCAACGACCTGTCCGCCGCTCGCCGGGCTCCGAAGGACGCGCCGCGCAACGGGGTCGGCGCGCTCGTCAACGTGACTCGCAGCGTCGCCCGTTCGCCGTGTCCGGCGGCCAGCCGCACCGGATGGTGCTCAACGGCGTGGACGCGAACCGCGATCCCGGTGGCGGCAACGCCCGCCAGCAGCAGGACCACGAGGGCGCCCCTGGCGACCGGCCGGGCGCGTACCGCCTTCCACACCAGCGGCGCGGCCAGCAGGGCGAGCAGCGCCACGACCGCGGCCGGAACCCAGCCCGCCAGCAATCCGGTCAACGTCACGGCCCAGACCGCGAGCGCGGCCGGGACCAGGCGCAGGTCGAGCCTCGCGATCACACCCGCACCACCTCCCGCAACCGGTCGAACCGGGTTTCGCCGATCCCGCCGACCTCCTTCAGCTGCTCCACCGAGTCGAAGCGGCCGTGTTCGGCCCGCCACTGCACGATCCGCTTGGCGGTGACCTCGCCGATGCCTGGTAGTTCATCGAGTTCGTCCTCCGTCGCGATGTTCAGATCGACCTTCCCGTCGCCGCCGGGTTGTCCGGGCTGCGGCGCCCCCGGCACGGCGACGTAGAGCTGCTCGCCGTCGGTCAGCCGGCGGGCCAGGTTGAGACCCGTCAGGTCCGTGTCCGGCAGTGGGCCCCCGGCCGACGCGACGGCGTCGGCCACCCGGGCGCCCGGCGGCACGGTGACCAGGCCCGGGCGAGTCACCCGGCCGACGACGCTGACCACGAGCTCCGGCGGCGCCGCCGTCGTGACCGGGGCCGGCGGCGGCACGATCGGCGGCGGCGCGGGTTCCGCCGTGGGCTGACCGGCCCACGTCACGGCCACGATGCAGACCAGCACCACCAAGGACGCCAGGGCGAGCGCGAGCACACCGATTCGACCGGGGTCCACTCTGGACCTCAGCAAGGGCTCGGGTAGCCACCTCTCGGCCAGCCGCCGCCAAGGTGAGCCGGATCCGGTATCCGGTGGCGGCGCCGAGTAGTTCGGACCGGCGCGCTCCGCCGGATCATCACGGGACGCATGCCGCTGCAGGGTCTGCAGCCTGCTTCGCGGGTCTAGTTCTTCGAATTCGTCTGCACTGGAACGAAAACTCCGGATGTCAAACATGCGGTCGACGGTAGAGCAGACGAAAGTCGTTCCGCAGCTTTATTTTTCGTAGATAAGACCACTGTGGATCAGATCGGCGACGGATTCAGCTCGAAGGTGTGGAATCCGCCAGTCGAAAGGTTTTCAGGCGTCCGAACGCCACCCGTTCGGGAGCACCACGACACCCACCGCGCCCGGCCCGATGTGCGCGCCGATCACCGCGCCCACCTCCGAAACGACGCAATCCACCGAATCACCGAGCTCGGCGCGGATCTGACCGGCGAGCCGCTCGGCGCGCTCCGGCGCGGCCAGGTGGTGCACTGCGATCGCGGCCCGAGAATCCGCCGTGCGCAACGAAATCTCCAGCAACCGGGCCATCGCCCGGGTGGTCGTGCGCACCTTCTCCAACGCGTCGATGCGACCGTCGTGCACGTGCAACAGCGGCTTTATGGCCAACGCGGTGCCCAACACCGCCGCAGCGGTCCCGATCCGCCCACCACGCCGCAGGTATTCCAAGGTCTGCACGGAGAACAACGTCGTCGTGCGCTCGGCGGTCGAAGCCGCGACGCGCTCCACCTCGGTCAGCACGGCACCCGACTTCGCCGCCTCGGCGGCCGCGAGCACCGAAAAACCCAGCCCCATGGCGGTGGACCGGGAATCGACGACCCGGACCCGCTCGGGGTCGACCTCGCGCGCGGCCAGCCGCGCCGCGTCCCAGGTGCCCGACAACTGCCGCGACAGGTGCACCGCGACCACGCCGTCGGCGCCGCCGTCCAACGCGTCCTGATATGCCTGCGCCAGTTCCTGCGGCGTCGCACCAGCAGTGGTGACCCGGTGCTTGCGGTCGAAAGCGCGCGCGAGATCGCCGGGACCGAAATCCGACTCGTCGATCGCGGCGGCCCCATCCACGCTGACGTGCAACGGAACGGTCCGCACCGCGTACTGCGCGGCGTATCCCGCAGGTAGGTACGCCGTCGAATCGGTGACGACTGCAATGGGCACGCCGCAACCCTACGACGTCACGGGCAGAACGCGATCAGCCCTCGACCCCGGCGTTGAAAGCGACCAGCCGCCAGCGACCGTCATCGCCGCCGCGCCGCTTCAGCACGACCCAGTGGCAGTTGCCGATGCCGCCCAGACCCGGCCACAGGTCCAGCGGCAGGCCGACCAGCTTGGCGGTCAGCGCGGTGATCAGCCCGCCGTGCGCGCACAGCAACGCGGAGCCGTGCGGCTTCCCGTCGAGCTCCTCGACGACCTCCAGCGCGCGCTCGGCCACCTCGACGCGGGACTCGCCGCCCGGCGGCGCCCACGTCGGGTCCGCTCGCCACGTGCTCAAAGCCCCAGGCCAGTCCTGCTCGACCTCCGCGACGCTGAGCCCCTGCCACTCCCCGAGGTGCGTCTCGCGCAGCCGCTTTTCCAGCCGCACCGAAGCCCCGCTGACCTCGACGAACGCGGCCGCCGTCGTGCGGGCCCGGTTCAGGTCGGAGCTGAGCGCGGCGTCCGGGGCGAACCGGGCGATCGCCGGCGCCGCGCGCCGGGCCTGCTCCTGACCGGTCTCGGTCAGCGAGCTGTCGAGGTGCCCCTGCATGCGGCCCGTCGCGTTGTAGTCGGTCTCCCCGTGCCGCCAGAGCACCAGCTGGTCGAGGCTCACGATTCGGTGTCCGGCGAGTCCGCCTCGGCGGGCGCGCTCTGGTCCTCGAACTCGATCCGCGGGCAGTCCTTCCACAGCCGTTCCAGCTGGTAGAAGGCGCGCTCGTCGGAGTGCTGGACGTGCACCACGACGTCGACGAAGTCCAGCAGGACCCACCGGCCCTCGCGCGCGCCTTCGCGGCGCACCGGCTTGGACCCGGCGGCGCGCAGCTTCTCCTCGACCGCGTCGACGATCGCTTCGACGTGCCGCTCGTTGGGCGCGGATGCGATCAGGAAGCAGTCGGTGATGACCAGCTGCTCGGAGACATCGAGCAAGACCACGTCGGTGGCCTTCTTGTCCGCCGCGGCCTGCGCCGCGATCAGAGCCAGCCGTCGGGCGTTCTCGGTGGCTGCCACGTCACTCCTCTCGGGTGGGTCCGGTGTGCGACCCACGCCGGGTAGAGGATAGCCAGCCCGCCCCACACCAGGCCGAACCCGCCTCCACGAACACCGGGCCGCGACATCCACGTCCGAAGCATGTCACTCCCGGAACACCAGAAGTCCCACCTGGTCGAACAGGCTCCGGAACGTGGACTCGCCGCCGGTCAGGACTGCGACGCCGGTCCCCACTCCGTTCCGGAGTCGTCCCGGTACAGGCCTCGCTTGGTGATGTACTGCACGATTCCGTCCGGGACCAGGTACCAGACCGGCAGGCCCGCCCGGACCCGGTCCCGGCAGCCGGTCGACGAGATCGCCATCGCCGGGATCTCCACCAGCGACACCGCCCCCGCGGGCAGGTGGGCGCCGTTGAGCGAGTAGCCGGGCCGGGTCACGCCGATGAAGTGCGCCAGGTCGAAGAGCTCTTCGACCCGGTGCCAGGACAGGATCTGCTCCAGCGCGTCCGCACCGGTGATGAAGTACAGCTCCGCGTCCGGGAACTGCTGGTGCAGATCCGTGAGGGTGTCCGCGGTGTAGGTCGGGCCGCTGCGGTCGATGTCGACGCGGCTGACCAGGAATCGCGGGTTTGACGCGGTGGCGATCACCGTCATCAGGTAGCGGTCCTCGGCGGGGCTGACCACCTCGTGGCTCTTCTGCCAAGGCTGGCCGGTGGGCACGAAGACGACCAGTTCCAGTCCGAACTGGGCCTGCACCTCGCTGGCCGCGACCAGGTGTCCGTGATGAATGGGATCGAAGGTGCCACCCATGACCCCGATCCTGCGACGAGACATAGCTGCCAAGCCTAGGAAGTCGATGTCCCGAGGTGGTCGGCGGGGCGTGCGTCGTACATCACCGCGGCTGTGGGGCCCGGCTCGCACTCCCCTGCGAACCAGGCCTCACGCCACGCCGACCGTGGAGCCCGGCCCACGCTCCCCCCTGAGCCGGGCCCCACGGCCCTGCACGACCCTCGGCGGCTGGGGGCCCACCTCGGGTCGCCGGCGCTGCCATTTCTCAAGGCGCGCACCGGTGTGACGCGCGGACCCGGGCAACCATGACGCGGACACGAATGTGTCCTACGTCACTCTTCTGGGGCCACTACGTCGCCGGTCTCGGCGTCCTTGACCAGGATCGCCTCCACGGGACAGGACTCCGCCGCGTCGACCACCTGGTCGGCCGGGTCCACCGCCGCGTTCCTGGCGCAGCCGTACCCGTCCACCAGCTCGAAGTGATCAGGCGCGACACCGGCGCACATGCCGGAACCGATGCAGGTGTCCGCATCGACCTCGATCGTCCAGCTCATTGCCCACCTCTTCCAGTCATGAGGGAGATCACTCGACACCTTGCCACGTCAGCACCATCCGCTGGGGCCCCCGGACGAGCATTCCGCTCTTCCACTCGACGTCTGCCTCGGATGTCGCGAACCGCAGCCCCGGCAGCCGGGTCAGCAGCGTGCGCAGCGCGACCTGCAGCTCCAGCCGCGCGAGCTGGGCGCCGAGGCAGTGGTGCGGGCCGTGCCCGAAGCCGAGGTGCGTCGCCTCCCGGCGGGTCAGGTCGAGCTGCTCGGGATCGCTGAACACCCCCTCGTCGCGGTTCGCGGCCGACGCGCTGACCATGACCGGCTCGCCGGCCCGCACCAGCACGCCGCCCAGCTCCACGTCCTCGGTGGCGTATCGCGGGAAGCCGGCGCCGACACCGAGCGGCACGTAGCGCATCAGCTCCTCGACGGCCTGCGGCACCGCGTCGAGGTTCTCGCGCAGCCCGGCGAGCTGCTCCGGGTGCGTCAGCAGCACGTAGACGAAGTTCGGGATCTGGGTCGCGGTGGTCTCGTGACCGGCCACCAGGATCCCCGCCGCCAGCCGGACGAGTTCGTCCTCGGACAGCTTGTCCTGCTCATCGCGGGCCGCGATCAACGCGCTGAGCAGGTCGTCGGCGGGTTCCTCGCGGCGTTGGGCGATCAGCCCGGCGATGTAGCCGAACATCTTGTCGATGTAGTCGGTCACCTGCTCCGGCGTGAGCTTCGTGGTGGACAGGAACGCGTCCGACCACACCCGGAAGTCCCCGCGGTCGGCGTAGGGCACGCCGAGCAGTTCGCAGATGACGGTGATCGGCAGCGGCAGCGCGAACTCCTCGACGAGGTCGGTGGGTCCGCCTCGTTCGATCATCCGGTCCACCAGGCCGTCGGCGATCTCCTGGGTCCGCGGCCGCAGCTGTTCCACGCGGCGCGCGGTGAAGGCCTTCGCCACCAGCTTGCGGAGACGGGTGTGGTCCGGCGGGTCCATGCTGAGCAGTCCGCCTTGCGGGCTGTTCGGCCGCAGCCTCGGCTCGTCGTGGTCGAGCGCGGCGGCGCGGCTGAAGCGCGGGTCGCCCAGCACGATCTTGGTGTCTTCGTATCGGGTCGCGAGCCAAGCCGTCTCGCCGTAGGGCAGCTGGACCCGGGTCAGCGGTTCCTGCTCGCGCAGGTGGGCGTAGATGGGATCCAGGTTCAGCTTGTCGGCCGCGCTGAAGGGATAGGTCCTCGGCTCCGTGGTGGTCATGCACAGCTCCTGGTGGACGTGATGTAAGCAGTCGCTTACATCATCACCGTACGCCGGCTCCGGTGCAGGTGCACGCCTTGATCACTTTTCGTCCGGAAGGTCCGTTCGTTCCAGCAGAACGGAAATCCCGCGCGCCACGTGGCGCGCGACCGCCTCGGGATCGGCGTCCGCCAACGGGGACTTGCCCAGCACCGAGCGGACCATGCCGATACCGAACAGCCACGCCAGCACCAGATCCGCGCGCAGCTCGGCGTCCGGCGCGTCCGTGAGCTCCGCCAGCCGGGCCGCGTAGCGTGCGCCCAGCTCCTCGCGCAGCACGTGCGCGGCGCGCTCGTCGCTGTAGGAGCGCAGCATCGCCGCGATCGGATGCTCAGGACCGCTGAGCTGTTCCGCGGACAAGAGGTTGCCGAGGATCCGCAGCGGCAGCTCCTCCGGCGGCTGCGCTTCGAGCAGCCGGGTGCTGTTGTGGCTGAGCACCGCCGCGAAAAGCTCCTGCTTGGAGCCGAAGTAGCGGAACAGCAGGGCCTGGTTCACCCCCGCCCGCGCCGCCACGTCGCGCACCGTGGTCGCGTTGAAGCCGCGCTCGGCGAACAGCGCCGACGCGGCCTGCAACAGCGCGTCCTTGGTGGCGGCCGAGTCACGTTTGCGGCGCGGCGCCTGGGTCAAGGTCAGCTCCCCGGGCAGGAACTGGTGCTCGACGGGGCGGAGCCCGGCCGCACGTGCCCGTCGCCGAACGCCAGCCACTTCGTGGACGTCAGCTCCGGCAGGCCCATCGGCCCGCGGGCGTGCAGCTTCTGGGTGGAAATGCCGATCTCGGCACCCATCCCGAACTCGGCGCCGTCGGTGAACGCGGTGGAGGCGTTGACCATCACCGCCGCGGCGTCCACCTGAACGGTGAACTGCCGGGCCGCGCGGACGTCGCTGGTCACGATGGCCTCGGTGTGCCCGGAGCCGTGGGCGCGGATGTGCTCGACGGCGTCGGGCAGCGAGTCGACCACCGCCGCCGCGATGTCCAGCGACAAGAACTCGGTGTCCCAGTCCTCGTCGGTCGCCGCGACCACGTTGGAGCCGCCGACCGCGATGACGCGCTCATCGCCGTGCACCGTCACGCCCGCGCCGTGCAGCTCGGCGAGCGCCCGGGGCAGGAACTCCTCGGCGATGTCCTTGTGCACCAGCACCGTTTCCGCCGCGTTGCACACGCTCGGACGCCGGGCCTTGGAGTTGAGAAGGATCCGCAGCGCGGTGTCGATGTCCGCAGTCGCGTCGACGTACACGTGGCAGTTGCCGACGCCGGTCTCGATCGCGGGCACCGTGGCGTTCTGCACGACGGCGGAGATCAGCCCGGCACCGCCGCGCGGGATCACCACGTCCACCAGGCCGCGCGCGGTGATCAAGTGCTGCACGGACGCCCGGTCGTGGCACGGCAGGAGCTGCACGGCGTCGGCAGGCAGGCCGCGCTCGCGGACCACGTCGGCGAGGATCGACACCAGCACGGTGTTGGAGTGCTCCGCCGAGGACGAGCCCCTCAGCAGCACCGCGTTGCCCGCCTTCAGCGTCAGGCCCGCGGCGTCCACGGTGACGTTGGGACGACCCTCGTAGACGATCCCGACCACGCCGAGCGGCACCCGGACCTGCTGCAGCTGCAACCCGTTGGGCAGCACGCTGCCGCGCACCACCTCGCCCACCGGGTCCGGAAGGCCGGCGACCGTGCGCAGCCCGTCTGCCATCGCCTCGACGCGCTCGGTGCTCAGGCTCAGCCTGTCGATCAGGCTCTCCGGCATCCCGGACTCGCGGCCGGCGGCGACGTCCCTGTCGTTGGCGGCGAGGATCTCCGGCGCCCGCCGCACCAGCGCGTCGGCCATCGCGTGCAGCAACGCGTCCTTGTCGCCCCGGGTGGCCTGCGCCAGCTCGGCCGCCGCCCGCTTGGCGCGTCGCGCCGCGTCGCGGACCTGCTCCCGCAGCTCGTCGCCGGACACCTTGCCTGTGATCGTGGACTCGGTGGTGGTCACCCGCCCAGACTAGTCCGTTCGGTCCTCGTCCCGGCACCGGATTTCACCCCGGACGTGCGGCGTCGTGGGCATCCGGTAGGAATCGGGGCGTGGACGAAAACGCGCTGCGCGAACTCGCCGACGACCGACTCCGCGCGCTGGCCGGCCCCGACGCCGCGCTGCGCGAGGACCAGTGGAGCGCCATCCGCGCCCTGGTGCTGGAACGCCGCCGCGCGCTGGTGGTGCAGCGCACCGGCTGGGGGAAGTCGGCCGTCTACTTCATCGCCACCGCGCTGCTGCGCGAGCTCGGCGAGGGACCGACGGTGATCGTTTCGCCGCTGCTCGCGCTGATGCGCAACCAGGTCGACGCGGCCGCTGCCGCCGGGGTGCACGCCGCCACGATCAACTCCGCGAACCCCGACGAGTGGGCCGACATCGAGGAGCAGGTCGCCTCCGGCGAGGTGGACGTGCTGCTTGTCAGCCCGGAGCGGCTGAACAACCCCGACTTCCGCGACACGATCCTGCCCGAGCTCACGCAGACCGCGGGCCTGCTGGTGGTGGACGAGGCGCACTGCATCTCCGACTGGGGCCACGACTTCCGCCCGGACTACCGGCGGCTGCGGACGCTGCTCACGGAGCTGCCGGAGGGCGTCCCGGTGCTGGCGACCACCGCCACCGCGAACGACCGCGTCGTGCAGGACGTCTCCGACCAGCTCGGGGTCGGCGGCGAGTACACCGACCCGCAGGAGACGCTGGTGCTGCGCGGCACCCTGGACCGGGAGAGCCTGCGGCTGGGCGTCGTCCGGTTGCCCTCGGCGGAAGCGCGGCTGGGGTGGCT
Organism: Saccharopolyspora sp. NPDC045941; assembly: GCF_056431445.1. NCBI lineage: Bacteria > Bacillati > Actinomycetota > Actinomycetes > Pseudonocardiales > Pseudonocardiaceae > Saccharopolyspora > Saccharopolyspora sp. NPDC045941. The sequence continues at coordinate 208,186 of NZ_JBWKKU010000001.1, read as the reverse complement.
GGCGAGCCACCTGAAGGAGCTGCCCGGCTCCGGCATCATCTACACGCTGACCGTGGCGGCGACCGACGAGATCGCCGCCTACCTGCGCGATCAGGGCTACGAGGTGGCGTCCTACTCAGGCCGCACCGATCCCGGCGAGCGGCAGCAGGCCGAGGCGGACCTGCTGGCGAACCGGGTCAAGGCGCTGGTCGCGACCTCGGCGCTGGGCATGGGTTTCGACAAGCCCGACCTCGGTTTCGTGGTCCACCTGGGCGCGCCGTCCTCGCCGATCGCCTACTACCAGCAGATCGGCCGCGCCGGGCGCGGCGTGCAGCGGGCCGAGGTGCTGCTGCTGCCCGGGCCGGAGGACCGCGACATCTGGAGCTACTTCGCGTCGCTGGCGTTCCCGCCGGAGCCGACGGTGCGCGCGGTGCTCGACGCGCTGGCGCAGCACGAGCGCATGTCGACGGCCGCGCTGGAGCCGCACGTCGAGCTGGGACGCACCCGGCTGGAGATGGTGCTGAAGGTGCTGGACGTCGACGGGGCCGTCCGCCGGGTGAAGGGCGGTTGGGAGGCCACCGGCGAGCCGTGGCACTACGACGCCGAGCGCTACGCCCGCATCGCCGCGGAGCGGAAGTCCGAGCAGCAGGCGATGCTCGACTACCTCGGCACGTCGTCGTGCCGCATGGAGTTCCTCCGGCGGCAGCTGGACGATCCGGCGGCCGAACCCTGCGGCCGCTGCGACAACTGCACCGGCTCCGGCTATTCCGGGGACGTCGACGACCAGGCCGTGCAGCAGGCCGGGGAGCGCCTGCGGCGGCCCGGCGTGGAGGTTTCGCCGCGCAAGATGTGGCCGAGCGGGATGGACTCGCTGGGCGTCCCGGCGTCCGGCAAGCTGCCCGCCGGGGAGCAGGCCACCACGGGCCGGGCGATCGGGCGGCTCACCGACATCGGCTGGGGCAACCGGCTGCGCGAACTGCTCGCCACCGGCGCGCCCGACCAGGAACTGCCGGACGACCTGTTCCAGGCCGGGATCAAGGTGCTGGCCGCGTGGGAGTGGGCTCAGCGCCCGGTGGGCGTGGTCGCGCTCGGTTCGCGGACGCGCCCCCTGCTGGTGCGCAGCCTGGCGGAGCGGATCGCCACGATCGGCCGGCTGCCACTGCTCGGCGAGGTGCTGACGAACCCGAACACGACGCCCCGGCGCGCCACGAACAGCGCGCAGCGGGTGGCTTCGCTGTGGCAGCAGTTCAAGGTCCCCGAGGAACTCGCAGCCAAACTGTCCACACTGGATGGACCGGTGCTGCTGATGGACGACTACGCCGACACCGGCTGGACCGTCACCGTCGTCAGCCGCCTGCTCCGCCAGGCGGGCGCCCCAGCGGTCCTGCCCTTCACCCTCGCCACCACTTCGTGAGCGGATCTGGACGCTGAGCCGCTGCTCAAGACCCGTGCGTACTTCGTGCCGCCATAGCAGCACGAAGTACGCACGGGCGAGCAGTCCTGCGCTTCAGCCCTGCGCTCGCACCCATCCGGCGATGACCTCGTCCAGGACCGGCATCGGCAGCGGGCCGTTGCCGATGACCACGTCGTGGAACGCCCTGAGGTCGAATGCCGGGCCCAGCTGCGCTTCGGCCTTGGCGCGCAGCCGCTGGATCTCCAGGCGGCCGACCAGATAGGACAGCGCCTGCCCCGGATTTTCGATGTACCGGTCGGTTTCCGACTGGATCTCGACCTCCGGCATCACCGTGTTCGCTCGGAGGAAGTCCACCACCTGCCGACGACTCCAGCCGAAGGCGTGCAGCCCGGTGTCCACCACCAGCCGCGCCGCGCGCATCGAATCCATCGCGAGCATGCCCAGCCGCGCGATGTCGTCCGAGTACAGGCCGGCCTCGTCGGCGAACCGCTCCGCGTACAGGCCCCAGCCCTCCATGAACGCGTTGATCCACGCGGCCCGCCGGATCAGCGGCACCCCGGTCAGCTCCTGCGCGAGGGTGATCTGGAAGTGGTGTCCCGGAACGGCTTCGTGGAACGCCGTCGCCTCGGCCAGGAACCGGGGGCGCTCCTCGGCGCGGTAGGTGTTGGCGTAGTAGATCCCCGGCCTGGAGCCGTCCAGCGGCGCCGGGAGGTACGCGGCCGCGGTCGCACTCGCCTCGCGGTCCGCCGGGACGGCTTCCACCCGGCACCGCTGCGCCGGCTGCCGCCCGAACCACTCCGGCGCCGCCTCTTCGGCACGGCCGATCGCCGCCTGGGCCGCTCCGAGCAGCTCCGCGGCGTTCTGCCAGCACAACGCCGGATCGGTGCGCATCCGCTGCTGCACCTCGGCGGCGGTTCGCAGGCCGAATTCCCGCGAACCGATTTCCGCGTATTCCTCGGCAAGCCCTTCGATCGCCGCGAGCCCGGTGCGGTGCAGCTCCTCCGGGGTCCAGTCGACCGTGGTGTGCATCCGGGCCAGTGCTGCGTAAGTCTCCGCACCGCCCGGCAGCCAGCACAGCCCCGGCCGGTCGTCGGGACGGCCGTGCGGCCGGATCTCGGTGTGCAGGACGTTGCGGTACGCGGCGAACGCCGGCCGGACCGCGTCGGCGAGCAGCCGATCCCGCTCGTCGGCACTGCGCAACGGAGCCTGCCGCAACGGATCGCTTTCCGGGGCCGACAGGTAGACGTCGAGATGCGCGACCGCATCCCGGACCCGGCGCGCGACCGGCGTCCGCCCCGCCGCCGCGCCGTGGCGGTGCCGATCCGCCGCTTTGGCAAGGAAATCGGGGATCTCGGCGAGCCTGGTCAGGAAGTCCTGTTCCTGCTGCGGCCCGGACGGCCGCACTGCGGGGAGGAGTTCGAGCAGCTTGGCGATCGGCGAGACCAGCAGGTCGTGCATGGTGTGTTCGACCAGCCGCGCGCCGAGCCGCGTCGCGACCGCCTCTGCCTGCTGCACCACCACACCGCGGGTGATCCGGTCCTCGGGCGGCGGATCGAGCGAGCGGGCCGCGGCGGCGATGCGCAGCGCGCGCTCGCGGATCGCGGACTCCGCGGACTCGTCGAGATCGCCCAGCCGGTGGTCGATTCCCGGTATCCCCTGCAGGAGTTCGTTCAGCGGATCCTCATCCGCCAGGACCTCGATCAGCTCGTCGGCGAGCTCGCGCGCGGTGTTCACCGGACCAGTCTGCCCTACGCGGCAACGCATTCGACCGAATTCGGCCACCGGGTGCAATTCACCCGAAGTAGGTCATGAAAAGGTGCGAAGGCGAATGAAATGCGGAAAACCGGCTCGGTGCCCTCGAACCGACGCCGAGGGCACCGCAGGAGTCGACGTCAGGAATCGAATCGGCCGGCGCGCACCCCGGCGACGAACGATCTCCATTGACCACCCGAAACCGCGAAGTACCCCGCAGCCCGGTTCTTCGAATCCCGGACGGCCGCGCCGTCACCGAAGCGGCCGACCTCGACGCAGTCGCTCACCTGCGCCGACCGGCTCGACTTCCGCCAACCAACCGGCTGTGCCGTAGTCACGCAATGGCCTCCATCTCGTTCGCACACTTGGCGATGAACCCGATCGATTCGTCGTGATCCATCGCGAACGAGAGCAGGGTAGTGATCGCGTCCAGGTATTCCTGCGCTAGTCCGGGGTTGTACAGAAAGGCGGCGGACCGGTAGTGCTCCAGGTGGACGATCGGCTGCGCCTTCGGGAATTCGAACACCACGAACGGGCCGACATGACCGGGATGCCAGGACGTCGAACCGCTCGCCACGACGCGGACTTCGATGTTGGACCATTCCGCGAGTTCCGCGACCTTGCGGAGCTGGTCGGCCATCACGGCGTGCCCACCGATCGGTTCCCGCAGCGCGTGTTCGCTGATGATCGCCGTCAGTTGCGGACCGTTGCGCGCGGAGAGGATCTCCCGGCGGCCGACGCGCATCAGCACCAGTTTCTCCACCTCGCCGACCGGCCTGCCGCGCATCACGGCGCGCGCGTAGTCGGAGGTCTGCAGCAGCCCGGGAACCAGCCCGGTGGCCACATTGGTGATGCGGGTGGCGGTGCGCTCGAACTCGATCAGCGCAGTCAGCTCCTGCCGCACGCCGGCGCGATCCGCGGTGAGCCAGTTCGGCACGTCGGCGTCGCGCGCCATCTCGACGAGTCGATCACGCTCGGTGGCCGAAACTCCCAGCGCCGTCACGAACGCGGCCACCACTTCCGGCGGCGGCACGGACTTGCCCGTCTCGTACCGCATCAGCTTGACGTGATTGGTGTCGAGCTCCTGTGCCAGCGCGCGGAGGCTCTTGCCGACCAGTTCCCGGGCTTCGCGCAGCTCAGCCCCGAGCGCGCGGGCCTTCGGCGTGCCGCCAGTGGTACGGGTCATGAAACATAGCGAAACAGAATTCGGGTCTGGTAACTACTACCTGTTCAGGTAATTGGCCAGCCGTTTCAGTACCACCAGAATGGTACGTGCGACGACGTCCGATCAGGAGGGCACCGGCCAGTCTCGCAGCCGCCCGGCGCGTCCTCGGTGTCCAGCACCGCAATCCCGGCGGCGTCGTCCCCCCAGAACCGGCTGCCGGACGCGACAAGCGGCGGACGCCTCAGTCGAGTTGGAACAGGCGGTGATCTTGCATGCCTCACCCGTTTCGCTGGCAACCCGGCGATGGGCAGCGCCACGCCACGCTGAAACCCCGGCCCCGCGGCGGTTTTCCGGTGGACGCGCAGATCGAGACGCTGTGCGGCAAGCAGATCGCCGTGGACAACTCCGACGTCGCATGGCTGTGGACGACGTGCCCGGAGTGCAACCGGTTCGCGCACGAACTGACCGGTACTCCGATCGCGCCCTGTAGTCCAGGTCCTCCCACAGGGTGAATTGGGATCTTCCGTACGGGCGACCCAGACCGTACTGTGTCGTCACCCGTACGAAGCCCGGAGAACAACAGCACATCTCCGGCGCACGGGCGTCCTGCCACGACACCGGAGGATGCGATGGCGCACGAAGCGGCGACGGCCGAGGATTCCCGACTACCCATCCGAACCCTGGTCGCCGCCAGCATCGGCAACGCGGTCGAGTGGTACGACTGGACCATCTACACCGCCTTCAGCGTCTACTTCGCCGCGGCGTTCTTCCCCGGTGAGCTCGCGCTGATCAACACGCTGGCCACGTTCGCGCTGGCGTTCTTCTTCCGCCCGCTCGGCGGCTGGCTGCTCGGGCGGTTCGCCGACCTCCGGGGCCGCAAGACGGCGATGCTGGTGACCATCTCGCTGATGGCCGGTGGCTCGCTGATCATCGGCCTGCTGCCGACGTTCGAGTCGATCGGCTGGGCCGCGGCGGTCCTGCTGGTCCTGGCGCGCATCGGGCAGGGCCTCTCGCTCGGCGGCGAGGTGTCCAACGCATCGGCCTACCTGGCGGAGATCGCCCCGGCCGCCAAGCGCGGCCGCTACTCGGCGTTCTTCTACATCTCGACCGGCTCCGCGCTGCTCGTCGCCTCGCTGCTCGGCTACGCGCTGACGGCGCTGCTCACCGAGGAGCAGCTCACCGACTTCGGCTGGCGGATCCCGTTCCTGATCGGCGGCGTGCTCGGGCTGCTCGGCATCTGGTTGCGCCGCACGCTCGAGGAGACCGAGCAGTTCGAGGACAACCGAGCCAAGGCCAAGGCGCTGAAGAATCCGCTGTGGATGACGATCAAGCACCACCCCAAGGCGGTCGGCCAGCTGGTGGGCTTCAGCATGCTGTCCACGCTCTGCTACTACACGTTCTTCAGCGCGCTGACGCCGTTCGCGGTGAAGACCCGGCACGCCGACGCCACCGACGTGTTCCTCGCGCTGTCGATCGCCACCGCGCTGTTCATCGCGCTGCAGTACCCGATGGGCGCGCTGTCGGACCGCATCGGGCGAAAGCCACAGCTGCTGGTGTGGTCGGCGGCGATCGCGGTCCTCATCGTGCCGCTGTCCACATTGGTCCGTCCCGGGCTGGGTGGCCTGCTCGTGGTGTTCTGCGTGGGAATCGCGTTGTACACCGCGATGACCTCGATCGCTCCGGCGATCATGTCGGAGCTGTTCCCGACCGAGCTGCGCGGCCTGGGCATCGGCGCCTGGTACAACCTCACCGTCGCGATCTTCGGCGGCACCGCCCCGCTGGTGATCCAGACGCTGGCGCGCTACGAGCTGTCGACGATGTTCTTCTGGTACATCGCAATCGCCTCGGCGATCGCGTTCTTCGTGATCCGCACGCTGCCCGAGACCAAGGGCACCGAGCTCCGCTGACCTCGGCCCGGCCGACGAAAGGCACCTCCGCTCGGAGGTGCCTTTCGCTCAGGGGAAATCGTCCTCAGCGGAGCGGGACGAGGTCGTCGGCGTGGACCACCTCTCGGCGTTGTTCCGCCGGCAGCTCGTGCGTCGAGCGGCCGATCAGGTCCGGCAGTTCCGCCGCGTCGTAGGCGACCACGCCGCGGCCCACGACCTTGCCCGCCGGGTTGACCAGCTCGACCACGTCGCCACCGTCGAACGCGCCCTCCACCGCCGTGATGCCCGCCGCCAGCAGGGAACGGCGGCGCTTGACGACCGCTGCCACCGCACCGTCGTCCAGCCACAGCCGGCCGTTGGCCCCGGCCGCGTGCGCAAGCCAGAAGCGGCGCGCCGAGAGCCTGCTGCCGGTCGCCGCGAAAGCGGTGCCGACATCGGCCGGGCCGAGCGCGCGCTCGGCCAGCGCGGCGGAGGTCAGCAGCACCGGAATCCCCGAGGAGCAGGCGACCCTCGCCGCCTCCACCTTCGACGCCATGCCACCGGTGCCCAGCCCGGACGCGCCGGTGCGTCCGGCGTGCACGCCCGCCATGTCCGCGTCGCCGTTGACCTCCCGGATCGCCGAAGCGCCGCCGCGGCGCGGATCGCCGTCGTACAGGGCGTCCACATCGGACAGCAGGACCAGCGCGTCGGCACCCACCAGGTGCGACACCAGCGCGGCCAGCCGGTCGTTGTCGCCGAAGCGGATCTCGTGCGTCGCGACCGTGTCGTTCTCGTTGACCACCGGTACCGCGCCGAGACCGAGCAACCGGTCCAAGGTGCGCTGCGCATTGCGGTAGTGACCGCGGCGCACCACGTCGTCCGCAGTGAGCAGCACCTGCCCGACCGTCAGGTCGTAGCGCGAGAAGGACTCCGCGTACGCGTGCGCCAAAGCCTGCTGGCCGACGCTCGCCGCAGCCTGCTGGGTCGCGAGGTCCTTCGGCCTGCGGTTCAACCCCAGCGGCGCGATGCCCGCCGCGATCGCTCCCGACGACACCAGCACCACCTGGCCACCGGCGGCGACCCGCCGGGCCACGGTGTCGACCAACGTCGCCAGCCGCTCGGCGTCCAGGCCGCCCTTCGTGGTGGTCAGCGACGACGACCCGACCTTCACCACGACGCGCTGCGCCGCGGCGACCGCCTTCCTGGTCGCCGAGAGCTGATCGCTCACCGGCCGTCCTCCTCCTCGACGTACTGGCCGAACTCGTCCAGCGCGCTGCGGCGCGCCTTCTTCGCCGCCTTGCGGTCGGACGCCGAGATCCGGTCGTCGTGGTCGATGCGCAGGTCGGTGCCCCGTCGGCCGAGCACGCCCGCCACGCCGGCCGGCGTGGACGGTTCCCAGTCGAAGGTCATGTTGCCGATGGTCACCTGGCTGCCGGGCTTCGCGCCCCGCTTGGCCAGGGCCTCCTCGACGCCGAGCTTCGCCAGCCGGTCGGCGAGGAAGCCGATCGCCTCGGTGTTGCCGAAGTCGGTCTGCCGCACCCACCGCTCCGGCTTCTCGCCGCGCACCACGAACGCGTCCTCGAACTGGGGATCGGGTTCGACGGTGAAGTTGCCCGCGTCGACGGCCGCGGGCCGGACCACCACTCGCGCCGGCTCCGGCGGCGGCAGCTGCGCGCGGTAGCGCTCGACCTCGGCGGCCATCGCGAAGCTCAGCTCGCGCAGCCCTTCGCGGGACGCGGTGGACACCTCGAACACCGGCCAGCCGCGCGCCTCCAGGTCCGCCTTGACCAGCTCGGCCAGTTCGCGGGCCTCCGGCACGTCCATCTTGTTGAGCACGACCATCCGCGGGCGGGACTCCAGGTCCTGGCCGCCCTGCTCGGCCTTCAGCGCCGGGGTGTACTGCGCCAGCTCGTTCTCCAGCGCGTCCACATCGGACAGCGGATCGCGGCCGGGTTCGAGCGTGGCGCAGTCCACCACGTGCACCAGGACCGCGCAGCGCTCGATGTGGCGCAGGAAGTCCAATCCCAGGCCGCGGCCCTCGCTGGCACCCGGGATCAGACCCGGCACGTCCGCCACGGTGAACACCGTCTCGCCGGCGGTGACCACGCCGAGGTTGGGCACCAGCGTGGTGAACGGGTAGTCGGCGATCTTCGGCCGCGCCGCGGACAGCACCGAGATCAGCGACGACTTGCCCGCCGACGGGAATCCGACGAGGCCGACGTCGGCGACCGACTTCAGCTCCAGCACCAGGTCGAACTGCTCCCCCGCCTCGCCGAGGAGCGCGAAGCCGGGCGCCTTGCGCGCCTTGGACGCCAGCGCGGCGTTGCCCAGCCCACCGCGGCCGCCCGCGGCGGCGACGAAGGTGGTGCCGATGCCGACGAGGTCCGCCAGCACCTCGCCGCCCTCGGTCATCACCACGGTGCCGTCCGGGACCGACAGGACGAGGTCGCCGCCCTGCGCGCCGTTGCGCATGTTGCCCTGGCCCGGCTTGCCGTTGGCCGCGCGGGCGTTCGGGCGGTAGTGGAAGTCGAGCAGGGTGTGCACGTTGGGATCCACGACGAGCTGGACGTCGCCGCCCTTGCCGCCGTTGCCGCCGTCCGGCCCGCCCAGCGGCTTGAACTTCTCCCGGTGCACCGAGGCGCAGCCATGCCCGCCGTCGCCTGCCGCGACGTGGATGGTCACGCGGTCAACGAACCGCGACACGAATGCCTCCAGGAAACTCCGGCCGAGCCCGGCCCGGCATAAAACTGTCTTGGGCGCCTCGCGCGTGAACGCGCACGTCACCCACCTCGATGGTGCCGCGCGAGACGCGTCGCTGCCGGGAGGCGTGACCACCCGCACAACGAAAACGACGAGGGGCGGGCCGGACTAGCCGGACCCGCCCCTCGTCGGGAACTACTTCGCAGCCGAGAGCCGGATCAGGCCTCGGCCGGCAGCACGCTGACGGCCTTGCGGCCGCGGTAACGTCCGAACTCGACGGTACCGGCGGACAGCGCGAACAGGGTGTCGTCGTTGCCCCGTCCCACGTTCAGGCCGGGGTGGAACTTGGTGCCCCGCTGACGGATCAGGATCTCGCCGGCCTTGACGACCTGGCCGCCGTAGCGCTTCACCCCGAGGTACTTGGGGTTAGAGTCGCGGCCGTTCCGAGAGCTGGATGCGCCCTTCTTGTGTGCCATGACTACTCAGGTCCTCACTTCGTGATGCCGGTGACCTCAACGCGGGTCAGCTTCTGACGGTGACCCTGGCGCTTGTGGTAGCCGGTCTTGTTCTTGAACTTGTGGATGCGGATCTTGGGGCCCTTGGTCTGCTCGACCAGCTTGCCGGTCACCGACACCTTGGCCAGCGCGTCGGCGTCGGTCGTGACATCAGAGCCATCGACGACCAGAAGCGCCGGGAAACTGACCTCGGAGCCCAGCTCGCCCTCGAGCTTCTCGACCTCGACGACGTCCCCGACAGCCACCTTGTACTGCTTGCCGCCGGTCTTGACGATCGCGTACATGAGTCGGAAGTCTCCTGCTGCTCGGTTTCGCTACTTCACCAGGTCTGCGGCGGACGTCCACCTCGACCGCGTGGGACGAGGATTCCTACCACGCCGCCGGTGCAGCGCCTCGGTGGGTTCCTGTCTCGGCAGCCGAGCCGCACGGGCGATCGCATTCGAAACAGGCGTTTTATCTCTCCGCCCGTCCGGCGGCGAGAAGTTCTCACCCATCATACAGACCGCTTTCCGGACCCCGATCGACCGGGGGCGCACTGCGGGAGGAACCGGCCACGAGGGCCGATGACGAGCGAGCCGCGACAGCGTACGACCGGCGGAACCGCGTGGTCAAATCCAGCCACGGTCGACGTCTGATCTGCCAGGCTCTGACCTGCGCTTGCTACGGTGAGGCGCTATTGATCGGAACTGGGGAAGCAAAGCGTGACTGACATCGCATCGGAGACCGACCCGGGCGAGCGCGCCACCCCCGAAGCCCCCATTCCAGGCCCGGTGCGGCGGTTCGGCCCCGTGCTGCTCGGCCTGTCGGCGATCGTCCCGCCGCTGATGATGCTTCGGGAAGTGCTGCGCTACCCGCAGATGCACTTCTACGACTACTGGTGGGTCCTGCTCGACCTCACCGACGACGACGGCTCGTTGCGCCCGGAGGCGCTGTTCGGGTTCCGCAATGAGCACCCGTTCGTGCTGCCCAGCCTGCTGTTCTGGCTCAGCGCCCGGTTCGGGCACGGCCTCAACCAGCCGCTCGGGCTGGTGATCATCGCGTTCGGGGTCGCCAGCGTCCTGCTGGTGTGGGCGATGCTGCCGAAGTCGCTGAACCCGTGGCAGCGGGCCGGGCTGGTGGCGGCCGCCTCGACGCTGGTGTTCAACCCGCACGGCATCCACAACTACGTGCGCTCGATGAGCGGGGCGTCCTGGATCCTCGCGCTGATGCTGGTGCTCGCCGCGCTGCTGGCGATGCAGCGCGAACACCGGGTGCTCGCGATCGTGTTCGGGCTGCTGGCGTCGATCAGCTACGGCACCTCGTTCGCGGTGTGGCCGGCGCTGGCGCTGGTGGCGTGGCTGCGCGGGGACCGCCGTCGCTGGGTCGCGACGCCGCTGGTGGTCGGCTTCCTCGTGGTGGCCTCGTGGCTGGTGCTGCGCGGCCCGCAGGGCGGTGGCGGCGCTTCGCCGACCGACGATCCGGCGCAGGCGCTGCTCGCCGGGCTGAGCATGCTCGGCATGGCCTGGACCGGCACCGAGCCGTCGATCGCGCTGATCGCGGGCGTGGCTGGCCTGGCCGTACTCGTGCTGCACGTCCGGCAGACCCGCGAGGAGTTCCGCAGCGCCGCGCCGTGGTGGGGGCTGGCGGTCTACGCGGCCGGCTGCGCGGTGATGATCTCCGGCTCGCGGGCCGCGTTCGGCGAGGCCGCCGGGCTGCAGAGCCGGTACAACAGCATGACCGCAGCGCTGTGGATCGCGGTGCTCGTGATCGTGGTCGCCTGGCCTCGCTGGCCGAAGGTCCGCACCGTCGCCGTGGCGGGCACGGTGCTGGCCACCGTCGCGCTCGGCGCGCCCATGGCTCAGAGCGTGCGCTCCGATGCGCCGAACCAGGACCTGCTCGCCATCGCCGCGCGCATCGGCCACCCCGACGCGTTCGAGGACCGGTTCCCCGAGCCGGACCGCCTGCTGCCGCGGCTGCAGGCGCTCGGGCACTACCCGTTCTCCGGCCAGTTCACGCTCGGCTGCCCCGACGGCCTGGAGATCGGCGACCGGGGCAGCACCGCGGACTGGCGGACGCCCAGCGACGGCGCGCTGCGCGAGCCGCGCCCGGACGGCCGCGACGTGGTGCTCAACGTGGAGACCGACCAGATCCAGGGCGGGGCCCGGATGCTCAAGGGCTGGGCGATCTCCGGGATCGAGCGGGCCGACTGCGTCGCCGTGCTCGACCAGACCGGCACGGTCATCGGCGGCGGCGTGGTCGACATCCCGCGCTCGGACGCGGAAGCCCAGACGCCCGGCATCGAGATCGGCCTGGGCTTCGAGGCGGTCGCCCCCGCGCAGCCCGGGCCGGTGCGCGTCGCCTTCCACTTCCCCGACGGCTGGTGGATCCGGCCCCTCACGGAAAGCCCGCAGGTCAAGTCATGACGGAAGCCGCACCGGAAGTCGAGGTCTCGCTGCTGGCCCCGGCCAAGAACGAAGGGGAGAACCTGCCCCGGCTGTTCGCCGAGATCCGCGACGCGATGCAGCAGCAGCCCCGGAGCTGGGAGCTGCTGGTCGTCGACGACGGCAGCACCGACGACAGCTGGCAGGTGATCGCCGAGCAGGCCCGGCAGGATCCCCGGTTCCGCGGCATCCGGTTGCGGCGCAACTTCGGCAAGGCCGCGGCGCTGGCCGCGGGCGTCGCCGAGGTCCGCGGGCGGCTGCTGGTGACGCTGGACGCCGACCTGCAGGACGACCCCGCCGAGATCCCGCGCCTGCTCGACGAGCTCGACGACGGGGCCGACCTGGTCAGCGGTCACAAGGCGCAGCGGCAGGACCCGCTGGGCAAGCGGCTGCCGTCGAAGGTGTTCAACTGGGTCACCGGGCTGATCACCGGCCTGAAGCTCGCGGACCACAACTGCGGGCTGAAGGCCGCGCGCACCGAGGTCTACCGGCGCGTGCCGCTGTACGGGGAGCTGCACCGCTACATCCCGGCGCTGGCGCACCAGCTGGGCTACCGGGTGCGCGAGCTGGCCGTGCACCACCGGCCGCGGGTGCACGGCAAGTCCAACTACGGGTTCGAACGGTACGTGCGCGGCGCGCTGGACCTGCTCACGGTCGTCGCGCTCACCCGCTACGGGCGGCGCCCGGCGCACCTCTTCGGCGGGCTGGGGCTGCTGGCCGGGACCATCGGCACGCTGATCCTGCTCTACCTGACCGGGGTGTGGGTGTTCACCGAGCAGTCGATCGGCACCCGCCCGCTGCTGACGCTGGGCATCCTGCTGGAGATCTTCGCGGTGCAGATGATCTCCGTGGGCCTGCTCGCGGAACTGGTGCTGCACCGGACCGGGCGGGACCGGGATGTGGATGTGCTGGTCGCCGATCAGACGACGACCGAAAGCCCGGCGCAGTCCGCCTGATCGTGTTCGGGTCGCTATGCGGACTCGTTTCCGAATTGTTTCGCGCGGCGTCGGCGCTCGCAGAGGCGGACTGAGCGACAGCGAATGTCTCGCGTCGCCGGGACAAAACCGGCACTGCATTGCGCCCCAGCACACCCACCCGCTACGACCAGGCAGAACGCCCGGTGTGGCGGGCATGCAAATGCCGTCCGGATGACGCGCGAGGGGTGCGCACAAGTGCGGGCGATCAGCGCCCGTATGGTCTCCACGTGCACCCAGGGTCGGCGAAAAAACTTCGGCTGTACGCCTCGCTGCTCGGGCTCGTCGGCACCGTGCTGGCGTTGCTCGTGCCCTTCCTACCTGTCAATCACGATGTGGTGACATTGCGGTGGCCAACCGCTGAAGGCACCAGATCGGTGTCCGCCCCGTTGGTCGCCTATTCGCCGCTGTGGCTCGACGCGAAGGTGCCGTGCGCCGCCGCGCGCAGCCTGGACGCGCGCACCGCGGGGCCGGCGATCCTGCTGAGCACCAATCCGCCGTCCTCGGACTACGGCAGGCTGACCGGGCTGACGCTGCAGGTCGACGAGGGCCAGGCCGCGCTGTTCTCCAAGGGGCGGCAGATCAGCACGGTGCAGCTGCCCGCCGGCGCGTGCTCGATCGACGTGCGCGCGGACGCCGACGGCACCACCGCGAGCATCGACGGACAGGCGTGGGCGCGCGTTCTCGGCGACCAGCGCCCGCAGCTGACCGGCATCTACTCGTCGCTGGACAACGCCGCGGACGACGTGCGCGGGCTGTCCTTCGAGGCGCGCGTCGACAACCGGTTCAGCAGCTACGCGACGCCGCTCAAGCTCGTGGTGATCGCCCTCACCGTGGCCGCGTTCATCGGTTCGGTGCTCTGCCTGCGGAAGCTGGACACGCGCGCCGGCCGTCGCGCGCCGCGGCTGGCCCCGCTGCGCTGGTGGAAGCCGACGCTCCGCGACGTCTCGGTGTTCGGCGCGCTGGGCTTGTGGTGGCTGATCGGCGCGATGACGTCCGACGACGGTTACGTGCTGAGCATGGTGCGGTCGGCCGAGAGCGCCGGGTACGTCAGCAACTACTACCGCTGGTTCGCCAACCCCGAGTCGCCGTTCGGCTGGTTCTACGAGTTCTACGCGCTGTGGGTGCAGATCTCGACGGCGACGCCGTGGGTGCGGCTGCCCGCGCTGCTGATGGGCATCATCAGCTGGTTGCTGATCAGCCGTGAGGTGCTGCCGAGACTCGGCCAGCAGGTGCGGCGCAGCAACGCCGCAGGCTGGGCCGCCGCCGCGGTGTTCCTGGCGTTCTGGCTGCCCTACAACAACGGACTCCGGGCCGAGCCGGTCGTGGTGCTGTTCTCGCTGCTGGCGCTGTGCGCCGTCGAGCGGGCCGTGTCGACCGGCCGGCTGATGCCCGCCGCGCTGGGCCTTGTCGGCGCCGCCCTGTCGGTGGGCGTCAACCCGCACGGCCTCGTCGCCGTGCTGCCCTACATCGCCGCGATCAAGCCGCTGTACCGGTTGGTGCGCAAGCGGGCCCAGGAGTTCGGCTGGGTGCCGGTGCTGGCGCCGATCTCCGCTTCCGGGTTCGTGATCCTGACGCTGGTGTTCTACGACCAGACCTGGCAGTCGGTCATGGACGCGATGGAGCTCAAGACCACCTTCGGCCCGAACGGCCGCTGGTACGAGGAGCTCAACCGCTACAGCCTGCTGTTCAGCCAGAGCCCGGACGGTTCGCTGACCCGACGGTTCCCGGTGCTGCTGGTGATCCTCTGCCTGGCCACCTGCGCCGTGGTGCTGCTGCGGCGCGGCCGCATCCGCGGTGCCGGGCTCGGCCCGAGCCGGCGGCTGCTCGCGATCACCGCGATGTGCTTCGCGGTGCTCGCCCTGACCCCCACCAAGCACACCCACCACTTCGGCATCTTCGCCGCCTTCGGCGGTGCCCTGGCGGCGCTGACCGCGCTGGCCACCAGCACCACCGTGCTGCGCTCCCGCCGCAACCGGGCCGCCTTCGTCGCCGGTCTGATGGTGATCCTGGCGTTCGCCGCCACCGGGCCGAACGCATGGTGGTACGTCTCGGGCTGGGGCGTTCCGTGGTTCGACAAGCCGCCGTCGATCAACGGGCACAACTTCAGCACGCTGTTCCTGGTGTTCGCCGCGATAGCGGGCGTGATCGCGCTGATCGAGCACCTGCGCATCGACGAGAACAACCCGAAGATCGTCGACGAGCGCTGGGACAGCCCGGAGAAGCGCAGCCGCGCCCTGCGGCTGGGCACCGCACCGTTGTCGCTGGTCTGCGCGCTGATGGTGTTCGGCGAGCTCGCCGCGTTCGGCAAGGCCATCCAGGAGCGCGGCGACAGCTACAGCCTGTCCACGGACAACGTCAAGCAGCTCACCGGCGACAGCTGCGGGTTGTCGGACTACATCGGGGTCGAGACCGATCCGCAGGCCAGCGTCCTGCCGGTGGCGCCCGACCAGCCCTCGGTGGTCGCGCCGACCCGGGACCCGGCGGTGCCGGTGCCGCCGCGCCGCCTGGCCGGCCGGGAAACCGCCGAGCAGTACCTGCAGCCCAAGCAGGTGGGCTTCACCCGGCCCGGCGTGCCCGCCAGCGACGGCGTCGACTCGGATGCGCCGAGCTGGAAGCCGCCGCACCAGTTCGGCGGCGACAACGCGCCGGCGTGGGGCAGCTTCGACGAGGCCGGCACCAACACCGGCGAGCTGCGCACGCCCTGGTACGACATCCCGGATTCGGCCCGCAACGGCGAGGTGCCGGTGGCGGTGAGCCTGGCGGGCGCGGAGACCGGCGCGAACTTCGTGGTCCTCGAATTCGGCAAGGACACCGATCGGGGCTTCGAGATCACCGGCCGATACACCGCGGAGCAGGGCCCGCCGCCCGGGTGGCGGGATCACCGCTACATGCTCGGCGCCGAGGCCGAGGGCGCGACGAAGATGCGGCTGATCGCCGTCGACCAGGCGCTGGGCCGGGAGGGCTGGATCGCGGTGACCGCGCCGCGGGTGCCGAAGCTGACGAACATGACCGACGTCATCGGCAACAGCGCGACCTTCGTCGAGTGGCCGGCCGCGCTGGTGCACCCGTGCCTGCGGATTTCCGGTCTGTACAACGGGATCGCGGAGATGCCGCAGTTCCGGGTGTCGGCCGGCGAGGAGGTCCGGGACGTCGGCGAGGGCTGGTCGTCGCCGGATGCCGGCGGGCCGTTCGGCTGGCTGACGATCGCGTCCAGCGTCCGCGAGCTGCCGACCTACCTGCGCAACGATCCGCAGCAGGACTGGGGTTCGCTGTACGTGGTGCACCCGTACGACGCGGATGCGCTGCCCGCGCAGGCGGCGATCGAGGTGCATTCGGAGACCCACTGGGGCACCTGGTCGCCGGGCCCGCTGACGCAGGCCCTGGATCTGCCGGGCGACATGCCCAGCTCCGACGACCGCACGGACATCCCGACGTTCGACGACAAGCAGGACTGATCCGGGCAGCAGGGCCCCGCCGACCGAACGAGCCGGTCGTCGGCGGGGCCCTTCGCGTTCCGGTGTCGGGGTCGGTGGGCATCATGGGGTCGTGAGCCGGTATCGGGAGCGGCCGCCGGTCGGCGCGCTGACCGGGGCGATCGCCTGCGTGTGGACGCACGGGGCGGACGCGGACTGCCACGTGCAGCGCGTGGTCCCGGACGGCTGCGTGGACCTGATCTGGATGGGCGATCGCCTCGACGTGGCCGGGCCGGACACCTCCGCCCGGCTCGCGGAGCTGCCACCGGGGAGCCGCATCACCGGGATCCGGGCCAGGCCCGGATCCGCCCGGCTGCTGCTGGGCGACATTCCGGCCACCGAGCTGCGCGATCTGCAGGTCGACGGACTGGACTGCTGGGGCGCCTCGATCCGGTACACAGTGGACAGGATCAGCGAAGCGCCGGAGCAGGCGGGACGGATTCTCCAGGAGTTCGCCTGCTCCCGGTTGTCGGAGTACCGGCCCGATCCGGCGCTCGCGGCCGTCGTCGCGGCTCTGGATTCCCCCGCCCCGCTCACGGTTCCGGCGCTCGCCGACGCCCTCGGGTTGTCCGAGCGCCAGCTGCGGCGACGCGTCACCGCAGCCGTCGGCTACAGCCCGCAGGCCCTCGCCGCGGTGCTCCGCTTCCAGCGGGCGACGCGGCGCGGCACCGGCCCTGGCGGGCTCGCGGAGCTCGCCCACGCCACCGGCTACGCCGACCAGGCACACCTCACGCGCGAGTTCCGCCGCCTGGCCGGCGTGACCCCGGGTCGGTATTTCACCTCACACCACGACGTCCAGAACAGCCCCTACAGCAGCCGAAAGTAGACACGGCACGGGACGATCAGCCTCGTTCGGCCAGAGCCCTCCAGAACTCCAAGCGGTGCTCGGCGGCGAAGTCGGTCCCGGCGACCTGGTCCGGGTGCAAAGACTGCACCCTCGGCTCGGCGGCCGAGAACCGCTGCCAGCCGGGCAGGTCCGGCCCGTTGGGGTCGCCGCTGCGCGCGAAGTTCGCCCAGTAGCGGTTCATCGTCGCCGCCAGCCGCCGCTGCGCGTCGTTCAGCGGCGCCGGCTCGCCGAGGTCGAACTGGTAGGGCACCTCGGCGGAGTGGTGGGCGCCCGGCGGGAATCCAGACGGGAACGGCACGATCGGCGGCGCGTCGCGGTCTGCGAACTCGTAAACGTAAGTGGCGGTGTCCGGACTCAGGGCGTGCGCGAAGTCCCACACCGAGCGTGCCCAGGCGCAGTCGCCGACCACGTCAGCCCACGCCACGCTCGGCGTCGGGTACGTCCCGGCGGGGTACTGCTGCGCGACGTCGTCCGCCGCTGCGTCGAAGGCCTCGGCGAGCAGCTTGTCGTAGCCGTCGGCCGTGATCGGCTGACCTGCAGCGTCCCAGAACAGCGCCGTGAACAGCCGGGCCTCATCCCGGGTTCCGCCGGTGAGGACCGGGACCCGGTGGAACCGCCCGGCGGGCAGCGCCTGCGCCGGGGATTCCGGCAGCACCGAACCGCCGAACGCCGGCCTGCTGAACACCGACGACACCTTGACGAGCTGCTCGACCGGAACGCGGCGCAGCTGCTCGATCGCCGGGCCCTGCCCGGGCCGCACCCAGCCGAGCTCGCCGGCCAGGTGCTCGGCCAGGGCTTCCAGTTCCACTGTGGACATCCACATCGTCGGCAAGTCCGGCGAGCCCGGCGCCCAGCCGTTGGCCGGGGCCTGCAGCAGCGCGAAGCCGCTCTGCACGATCGCCCGGTGGAACAGCCCCGCCGAGCCGGGCGCTACCAGGTGCGCGCTGACGTTGAGCCCGCCGTAGGACTCGCCGAACAGCGTCACGTTGCCCGGGTCTCCGCCGAACTCGCCGATGTTGCGCTGCACCCAGCGCAGCACCGCCTGCTGATCTTCGAGGCCGAAACCACCGCCTCCCGCCAGGCCCGGGTAGCCGAAGTTGCCGAAGATGCCCAGCCGCGAATTCGGCGTGACCACGACGACGTCCTCGGCGGTGGCGAGCCGGCGCGCGTCGAAGATCGCGCCCGCGCCGTTGGCCCCGCCGCCGCCGTGCAGCCACACCATCACCGGCTTGCGGCCGCCGCTGCGGGGCGCGGTCACGTTCAGGAACAGGCAGTCCTCGTCCAGGCTCGCGATGTCGGCGAAGTCCTGCGGGAGCTGCGGGCACGGATTTCCCGGCGCGGTCGCGTCCCGCACGTCCGGCCACGGCTCGACGGGCTGCGGCGAGCTCCAGCGCAGCTCGCCGACCGGCGGCGCGGCGTAGGGAATCCCCTGGAAGAGCCGGTGCTCTTCGAAGGTCAGGCCGCGCACGCGACCCGAGTCCAGCTCCACGATGTCTTCCACGGCACCTCCGTGCGTTGCCGGCTCACCCGGAGCGGGTGGCCAGGTCGAACATGGTCGCGAGCTCGCAGGCGTAGCGGTCGGCGTCGGCGCCGGGTTCCACCCCGAGGCGCAGTGCGACGCCGTCCAGCGCGTGGCGCAGCGCCACCGCCATCACGTGCGGGTCGAAGTCCCGGAACTCGCCCGCCAGCTGGCCGGCGCGGAGCATTTCCCGCAAGCCTTCGAGTTCCCGCCGGTGCGGCAGCGCCGCGTCGTCGCCGCGCTCGTTCAGGAAGATCTCGGTGAGCGCCCGGATCTTCCGGTGGTGCGCGCGGTAGAAGTCCACACTGGACTCGATGAACGCCCGGAGCCGGTCGCGCGCCGTGCTCGCCGCCTCGATGCGCTCCCCCACCAGCTCCTCGGCCACCGCGTAGACCTCGGTGACCACCTGCTGCATCAGCTCGGCCTTGTTCCGGAAGTGGTAGGAGATCATCCCCGTGCTGCTCAGCCCGGCCCGCTTGGCGATCTGCCCGAACGACGCGCGCGAGTAGCCGAGCTCGACGATCGTGTCGATGGCGGCCTCGACGATCTGCGCCCGCCGGCCCCGCTCGGTGAACGACCGTCCTTGCTCACCTGAGCCGGAATTTGCTCGCATGAGCAAAAGTTAGCACAGACGAGCAAGAGCCGGGAGCGCCGCGGATCAGACCTGGTCGTAGGCGCGGAGGATGCGCAGGGCATCGATGGTCACCCGCGGCCGCCCCTCCAGGCGGGTGCCGGGCGCCCACGCGCGCCAGCGGATCGGCCAGCCGCCATCGTCCTCCTGCAAGGCCGCGAGGTGGTCGAGCCCGCGGGCCATCTCGTCGTCGGAGAACCACGAACGCGCCAGGCTCGTCGGCTCCGGCGCGTAGTCCCAGGCGCAGTGCAGCTCGCCGGGCGCGTAGCCGGGAGGCACCTGAGCCCGTTCGGGATGCTGCGGGTCGAGCAGCACGAACCCCTTCTCCCGCACGAGCTCGCCGAGCTTCCCGGCCGCGGCACGTGCCCGATCGCGATCCGGCACGTGGTCGAGGAACGACACCGCGGCCTGCACCTCGTAGGGGTGGCTCTCGGTCAGCTCCTCGATCCGCCGCCAGCAGAACTCGGTGGCCCCGGCCAGCCACGGGTGGACGATCCGGTTCTTGTGCAGCAGGGCCGCGAGCAGGCCGGTGGAGAGCAGGTTCCCCTCGGGCTCCTCGACGATCGGAATCCACGGCGCGTGCGGGTAGTCCCGCAGCCGCGTGTCACCTCCAGGCACGCCGCCGTCCGGGCGCGTGATCGACACCAAGTAGTCGCAGATCCGCGCCACCGCGGCCCCGTCGCAGGCCCCGACCTCGTCGAGGATCACCAGCGCCGTGAAGGTCTGCAGCGGCTGGCTGAGCGGGCCGCGCGAGTCGGGCTCCAAGGCGTAGCCGTAGCCGCCGTCCGCGCAGCGGTAGGCGTCGAGCGCGGCCAGCACCCCGTCGGCGCCGCCTCCGGCGAACAAGAACTCGAAACGGCGTTGTTCCAGCACGCGCGCGGTCAGCCAGACGAACCGCTCGACGGCGGCCACGCGCTCTTCGGTGCATCGAATCATGCACCGAAGATAAGAAGAATGGCCGATCCGTTCTTGAACGAATCGGCCATTCTGGCGAATCTGCTCTGCTCTCGGTGGCAGCCCCGGACGGGGCCTACTCCACCGGCGGCCCCGCCGGACGGGACGCGGACCGGCGAACCCGCCGCACCGGAGCGGCCGGAGCGACGCTCGGCAGGCCGTTCTGGGCGGCCTCCTGCGGCTCGGCCGACTTGCTGACCACCAGCGGCGTCACCGCCGCGCCGGCGCTGCCGGCGGCCCGCGTCGCCTTGCGCCGCGGGCGACCGTTCGCCGCGGCCGGCTCCGCCTCGGGCTCGACCGCCTTCGGCTCGACGACCGGCTTCGCCGCCTCCGCCTTCGGCTCGACGACGGGCTCCGGCTTCGGCGCCTCCGGCTCGGCCTTCGCCGCCGGCTCCGGCTCGGCCTTCACGGCCTCGACGGGCTCGCTCTTGACGGGCTCCGGCTTGGTCTTTTCGACCTTGGCGGCCTCCGCCTTCGGCTCCTCGGCCTTGGCCCGCTCGACCTTGGGCTCTTCAACCTTGGCCTCTTCAACCTTGGGCGCCTCGACCTTGGGCTCTTCGGCCTTCGGTGCCTCAACCTTGGCCGCCTCGGCCTTCGGCTCTTCGGCCTTGGGTGCCCCGGCCTTGGCCTCGGTGCGCGTCTCCTGCTGGGCGGGCTGCTCGTGCTCGTGCTGCTTGCCCCGCTGCTTCCGCCGGGCACCGTTGTTGCCGCCCGTCTGCCCGTTCGGGTGCGTGACCGGCTCGGTCGAGACGACCAGGCCGCGGCCGCGGCAGTGCTCGCAGGTGCTGCTGTAGGCCTCCAGCAGGCCGGTACCGACCCGCTTGCGGGTCATCTGCACCAGGCCCAGCGAGGTCACCTCGGCGACCTGGTGGCGGGTGCGGTCCCGGCCCAGGCACTCGGTGAGGCGGCGCAGCACCAGGTCGCGGTTCGACTCCAGCACCATGTCGATGAAGTCGATGACGATGATGCCGCCGATGTCGCGCAACCGGAGCTGCCGGACGATCTCCTCGGCCGCCTCCAGGTTGTTGCGGGTGACCGTCTCCTCCAAGTTGCCCCCGGAGCCGGTGAACTTGCCGGTGTTGACGTCGATCACCGTCATGGCTTCGGTGCGGTCGATCACCAGGTAGCCGCCGGAGGGCAGCCAGACCTTGCGGTCCAGGGCCTTGGCGATCTGCTCGTTGATCCGCTGCTCGGTGAACACGTCGTTCTTGCCGACGTGCTTGGACAGCCGCTGCGCCAGGTCCGGCGCGACGTGCTTGACGTAGGCCTCGATGGTGTCCCAGGCGTCGGTGCCCTGGACCGTCATGGCCGAGAAGTCCTCGGTGAACAGGTCGCGGACGACCTTGATCAGCAGGTCCGGCTCCTCGTAGAGCAGCTGCGGGGCCTGCGCGCCCGGCGTCTCGGCCTTCTCCTTGATGACCTCCCACTGCGCCTGCAGGCGCCGCACGTCGCGGTCCAGCGCCTCTTCGCTGGTGCCCTCGGACGCGGTGCGGATGATCACCCCGGCGTTGTCCGGCACGATCCGCTTGAGGATCTCCTTGAGCCGCTTGCGCTCGATGTCCGGCAGCTTGCGGCTGATGCCGGTCGCGCCGCCGCCCGGCACGTACACCAGGAATCGGCCGGGCAGGCTGATCTGGGTGGTCAGGCGCGCGCCCTTGTGGCCGACCGGGTCCTTGGTGACCTGCACCAGGACGCTGTCACCGGTCTGCAGGGCCTGCTCGATGCGGCGGGCCTTGCCGGCCAGCCCGGCGGCGTCCCAGTCCACCTCACCGGCGTAGAGCACTGCGTTGCGGCCGCGGCCGATGTCGACGAACGCCGCCTCCATGCTGGGCAGCACGTTCTGCACGCGCCCGAGGTAGACGTTGCCGACCAGCGAGCCGGAGCCCGACGAGGTCACGAAGTTCTCGACGAGGACGTTGTCCTCAAGCACCGCGATCTGCGTCTGGTCGCCGTTCTGCCGGACGACCATCTTGCGGTCCACCGACTCGCGGCGGGCCAGGAACTCGGCCTCGGAGAGCACCGGGGCCCGGCGGCGACCGGCCTCGCGGCCGTCCCGGCGGCGCTGCCGCTTGGCCTCCAGGCGCGTCGAGCCCTTGACCGCGCGCACCTCGTCGTCGCTGCTGTCCTGGCGGGTCTCCGCGGCCGCCGGCTCGCGCACGTGCACGACGGTGTTCGGCGGGTCGTCCTCGCGGGCGCTGCTCTCGTCGTCCGAGGAGCCCTTGCGGCGACGGCGACGACGGCGACGGCGGTTGGAGTCACCCGAGCCCTCAGCCTCGGCCGACTGCTCCTCGGCGGCTTCCTCCGCAGCCGGTTCGGCGGCCTCGGCGGCGGTCTCCTCGGCGGTGTCGGTCTCCTCCTCGCCCGACTCGAACTCGGCACCGCGACCACGGCCACGGCCCCGGCGGCCGCGACGACGACGGCGGCGACCAGCGGGCTCGCTCTCGTCGTCGGTCTCGGCGGCGGTCTCGGCGGCGGTCTCGACGGGCTGCTCGGCCTCGGGCTCCTGGCTCGCCTCCACCGGCTCCGGCTCGGGCTTCGGCACCTGCCGCGCCTCGGGCTGGGGTGCGAGGAACATCGCCTCCGGCGCCGGCGCGGCGAACAGGGGCGTCAGCCCCGGTGCCGCGGGCGTGCCTGCGGGGGTCTCGGCACCGGCGGACGCGAAGTCCGCCGCCGGCACCGCGGGCTCGACAGCGGCCTGCGCCTCAGCTGCGGCCTGCGCCTCGACCGCGGGCTTGGCCTCGGCTACCGGCTCCGGCTCGGCCTGGGCTGCGGCTTCCGCCTGGGCCTCGGCCTGGGGTTCCGGCTCGGTCTGCTCCGGCCCGGCCGCGCTCTCCGACTCCGCCACCATCTCGGGGTGCAGGGCCTGCACCACCTGCAGGGCGACGTCTCGGGTGATGTTCGACTGGGCGCTGCGAACCGATTCGCCGATCGATTCCAGCGTCGTGATGATCTCCCGGCTGCTGGCGCCCAGCAGCTTGGCCAGTGCGTGCACCCGGAGCTTGGCGGGCAGCTCGATCGTGCCCTGCTCGTCTCGGGTGGGTGTGGGCGATTGCCCGCTGGCGCTTCCAGCGGGCGTATCCATGTTCAACATCCAGCTCCTCCGCCCCCGGGCGCGTCCTGGTGGACGCGGCCGCACAGAGGCATGTGCGATCTTCGGTCTCCGCCGCCCGCAGGCGACGGCAATTCTGGTGTTCCCTCCGCCCCGAGCCTTCAGGCCGGGAAGTCACACGGCGGGTCGACGACGTCCGCGCCGCCCGTCACCCCGCCGCGGGCTCTCCCGCCGGAATCCGGCCGCCGCCTGAGGCCCGGGCCAACGGGTCGACAATCCCTCCCCCGTCGTCGAGCCGACCCTGCTCCAGCCGGGTCGCTCTCGCGACGGCCGACGGTGCCAGACCGGCGACGACACGCAGGGCGCTCAGTACGTCGTCGGGTCGTACGACCGGTGTTGTCTGCCGCACGACCGTTACAAGTATCCCATACGGTTCAGATGCCTTCGGCCAATCGTCCACCTGGGCGGTCGACGCGGAATTTTGATCACTCTCCGCGACGACCTGTCGGCCGTCCTGCACCTCCGCGCTGACCAACGCGGCCCGCGCGTCGATGGTGCGGCGGCCATCCTTGGTCATCCGCTCCACCAGCGCGGTGTCGGCCGCCATCAGCGCCGTTGCGGCGTCGCGCAGCTCGGCGACGTCCGTGCCGGGGAGATCGATCCGCCACCGGCTCACCTGCAGCCGGTCCGCGAGCGGCCCCGGCTCGGCCTCGACCGCGTCGAGCACGTCGATCCCGTCCGGCAGCGCGGCGTTGAGCTCGGCGGACAGCGTCGCCGGGTCGAGCCGCTCGACGAGCTGGAGCTCGACGTACTCGGCCACGCTGGACACGCCGGTGGGCACCGCACCGGCCCAGGACACCTTCGGGTGCGGGCTGAAGCCCTGGGAATACGCCATCGGTACCCCAGCCCTCCGCAGCGCGCGTTCGAAGGTGCGCGCCACGTCGCGGTGCGAGGTGAAGCGCAGCCGTCCCCGTTTGGCGTAACGCAGGCGCAGCTTCTGCACCGGTGGCGCCGAGGGATTGGGGTGATCTCGCCGACTCAGGATGCCCTCCCCGACCAATGATCGTCATCGGCGGTCCTCGTCGACCGCTCCGATGTCGATGCTTGCGTGCTCAACCGCCGTGTGACAACACCTGCGGCTCATATTTCGAAGGACCGTACCCCGGCCACCACCCCGGCACCGAGCGCTCCGCCTGGGTGTGCGAGGTTCCGGCCGGAACCTCGCACACCCCGAATCAGAGCCCCTTGACCAGGGACGATGCGGGGATCAGCCGCCGTTGAGGGCCGGGTTGCGAACCGGGGAACCCTGCCCGACCGGAGAGATCGGCAGCAACTTCCGCCCGGTCGGACCGACCTCGATGTCGGTGCCCATCGTCGGGCACACGCCGCAGTCGAAGCACGGCGTCCACCGGCAGTCGTCCTGCTCGCGGGCGTCCAGCGCGTCCTGCCAGTCGGCCCACAACCACTCCTTGTCGAGCCCGGAGTCGAGGTGGTCCCACGGCAGCACTTCGGTCTCGCCGCGCTCGCGGGTGGTGAACCAGTGCACGTCCACGCCCAGCGGTTCGAGCTCGGCGGCGGCGCAGGACATCCAGCGCTCGAACGAGAAGTACTCGTTCCAGCCGTCGAACCGGCCGCCCTCGCGCCACACCCGCTCGATGACCCGGCCGATCCGGCGGTCACCGCGCGACAGCAGTCCCTCGACCATCGTCGGCTTGCCGTCGTGGTAGCGCATGCCGATGTTGCGGCCCAGGCTGCGGTCGGTGTTGATCTCCTGGCGCAGCTTGCGCAGCCGCTCGTCGATGGTGTCCGGATCGCACTGCGACGCCCACTGGAACGGGGTGTGCGGCTTCGGCACGAAACCGCCGATCGAGATCGTGCAGCGGATGTCCTTGCGGCCCGACACCTCCCGGCCGGCCCGGATGACCTGCTTGGCCATCTCGGCGATCTGCAGCACGTCCTCGTCGGTCTCGGTCGGCAGCCCGCACATGAAGTACAGCTTGACCTGCCGCCAGCCGTTGGCGAACGCGGCGGAGACGGTGCGGATCAGGTCCTCCTCCGACACCATCTTGTTGATCACCCGCCGGATCCGCTCGCTGCCGCCCTCCGGGGCGAACGTCAGGCCCGAGCGGCGGCCGTTGCGGGACAGCTCGTTGGCCAGGTCGATGTTGAAGGCGTCCACGCGGGTCGACGGCAGCGACAGCCCGGTGTTGGTGCCCTCGTAGCGGTCCGCCAGACCCTTGGTGATCTCGGCGATCTCGGAGTGGTCGGCCGAGCTCAGCGACAGCAGGCCGACCTCTTCGAAACCGGTGGCCTCCAGCCCGCGCTGCACCATCTCGCCGATGCCCTCGATGGACCGCTCCCGCACCGGCCGGGTGATCATCCCGGCCTGGCAGAACCGGCAGCCGCGGGTGCAGCCGCGGAAGATCTCCACGCTCATCCGCTCGTGCACGCTCTCGGCCAGCGGCACCAGCGGCTTCTTCGGGTACGGCCAGTCGTCGAGCTCCATGGTCGTCCGCTTGAAGACGCGGTACGGCACCCGGTCGCGGTTCGGCACGACCTCGGAGATCGCGCCGTCGGGGCCGTAGGTGACGTCGTAGAACTGCGGCACGTATACGCCGCCGGACTCGGCGAGCCGGAGCAGCAGCTCCTCGCGGCCGCCCGGCCGCCCCTCGGCCTTCCAGCGCCGGATGGCCTCGGTGATCTCCAGGACCGCTTCCTCGCCGTCGCCGAGCACTGCGGCGTCCAGGAAGTCGGCGATCGGCTCGGGGTTGAACGCCGCGTGCCCGCCGGCCAGCACGATCGGGTGGTCATCGGTGCGATCGACCGCGTGCAGCGGGATGCCCGCGAGGTCGAGCGCGCCGAGCATGTTGGTGTAGCCGAGTTCGGTGGCGAAGCTGAGGCCCAGCACGTCGAACGCGCCGACCGGCCGGTGGCTGTCCACGGTGAACTGCGGGATGTCGTGCTCCCGCATCAGCTCCTCGAGGTCCGGCCACACCGCGTAGGTGCGTTCGGCGAGCACGTCCGGCTGCTCGTTGAGGATCTCGTAGAGGATCTGCACGCCCTGGTTGGGCAGCCCGACCTCGTAGGCGTCGGGGTACATCAGGCACCACCGGATGGCGGCGTCGTCCCACGCCTTCGCCGTCGCGTTGAGCTCCCCACCCACGTACTGCACGGGTTTGGAGACGCGCGGCAACAGCGGTTCCAACCTGTCGAAAACGGACTCAACACGCACGCGACCAGGGTAGAGGTCCGCCCAGAATCAGGAGACCGGGGGCGGATTTCATTGAGGTTTTCCAACCTCGTTTTGCGTGGCGGTGCGGGTGGCGGAACCTCAGAGGCTCCCTGGACGGTGGGTGCCCTGACTTATGTATGTCCAACGGCGCCAGGGCCGTCCTCGCCAGGAAGCCTCTGAGAACCCGCAGCGGTGCAGGTGTCGTAGGTGGGCTATGCGCCTGCGGCGCATGCGACACCTACGACGTGTGGCATTGCGGGCCGCGACTGCGGGCCGACCAGGATGAAATAAGGCTCAGTGGAAATCGGACCTCCGATTTCCACTGAAATCGCGCAACACCGGTGCTCAGACGTCGCGGGTGAACCAGATTTCGTCGCGGTCGTCGCCGGCGGCGACCCGCACCGCGCCCGGCCAGCGGCCGCGCTCGACCCAGCCGTTGGCCTCGTAGAAGCGCTCCAGGTCGTGCCCGCTGCGGGTGACCAGGTCCAGCTTCTCCAGGCCGATCGCCCGCGCCTGCACCAGCACGGCGTCGAGCAGCCGCTTGCCCCAGCCCTGGCGCTGCAGGACGGGGTCGATCGCGAGCCAGGCCAGCTCACCGGTGTGCCTGCGCACCGGCAGCTGGCGCTGCCGCAGCACCGCGAGCCCGACCAGCGCGTCCTGCCGGCCGATGGTGATCAGGTGCGCCCGCTCGGCTTGGACGTCCTCGACCAGCGCGGCGGCCGCCGCGCGCAGCCGCTCGACCGGGTCGGTCGGGCTGAAGCCGACCGCGCCGCCTGCGGCGGTGACCCGCTCCCACAGGCCGGCGAGCCCGTCCACCAGGCCCGGGTGCGAGGCCTCGACCCGGTGCGGCCCGGTCACTTCGACGCGGGTTACGGTCACGGCGCTCAGATCTCCGGGAACCACAGCTTGAGCTCGCGCTCGGCGGACTCGACCGAGTCGGAGCCGTGCACGAGGTTGTACTGGACCTCCAGGCCGAAGTCGCCGCGGATGCTGCCCGGCGCGGCCTTGTCGACCGGGTCGGTGCCACCGGCCAGCTGGCGGAACGCCGAGATCGCGCGCGGGCCCTCGACGCACGCGGCCACGACCGGGCCGGAGGTGATGAACTCGATCAGGCTGCCGAAGAACGGCTTGCCGTCGTGCTCGGCGTAGTGCTGCTCGGCGAGCTGGCGGTCGACGTTCTTCAGCTCCAGCGCGACCAGCTTCAGGCCCTTGCGCTCGATGCGGCTGATCACCTCGCCGACCAGGCCGCGCTCGACGCCGTCGGGCTTGACCAGGACCAGGGTGCGCTCGCTCACGGTTGCTTCTCCTTCATTTCCGGTGGTGCCGGGTGCGAAAACGCACCGCGCCCGATTTGCCCGCCAGGGTATCGATGCAGGTGACACCCCGAGCGGCGACCCCGCCTCAGTCCGGAGCGATCACCTCGACCGTCGGGAAGTAGGTGCGGTACCGGCGGGCATCGCGGGTCAGCAGGCGAAGCCGGCTCACCGCCGCATGCGCGCCGATGTAGAAATCGGGCAGCGGCGACCGCTTCTCGCCTCCTCGGCGGCGGTAGTCCTGGAAGCACTTTCCCGCGAGGAACGCCGCCGACCACGGCAACGGCATGCGGACGAAGAAGTCGTTCGGGAACGCGTCCTCGACTTCCTCGATCGCCGGGAAGCGCACCGACACCTCGGCGAAGATCAACGGGTTGATCACCAAGGGGCCCTCTTCCGCCGCCTTTTCCAGCGCGTCCGAAGACCAATCGACCCATTCGCCCTCCTCGATGACCAGATCGAGCAGAACGTTGGAGTCGACCAGTGTGGCCGGCGCGAGGGCGGATTCACTCTCCACGGGTCATCGCCATGATCTCGTCGGTGGAAAGCCCCTCCCCGCTGGCGCGCCCGCGGAGGTGCTCCACGATCCGCTGCCCACGGCTGGGCACCGAATGCCCGCGGGTGAGGATCAGCGCGTTTCCCTCCAATCTGATCTCGATCTGATCCCCGGGTCTCAGTCCTAGTTCGCGACGCAGGTCGACCGGGATGGTCACCTGCCCCTTCTCCGTCATCTTCACGGAAGTAAGAATACGACTTTTCCTACTTCCACTTCCACGGAATAACTCGATCGTGGCTGGTCAGCGCTGCGGGTCGAGGGCCTTGGCCCAGAGGGAGCGGCCGGATTGGTCGCGGAGGTCCACGGTCAGCTGCCCCGTGCGGCCGTCGATGTTGACCTCGCCGAAGTGCTGGAAGCCCTCCAGCGGGGACGTGCCCTGGCGGGTCGGGGCGTTGACGAACACCTGCTCCGGACCGAAGGTCGGGTCGAGCTTGTTCGGCCCGAACGCGCCGGCGTGCAGCGGGCCGGAGACGAACTCCCAGAACGGGTCGAACCCGGCGAAGGCCGCGCGCTCCGGCGCGTAGTGGATCGCCGCCGTGTAGTGCACGTCGGCGGTCAGCCAGACGGTGTTGCGGACCGAGCGGCGGCTGATCTCCTGTAGCACCCAGGCCAGCTCCGCCTCGCGCCCGTTGGGCGCCCCCGGCAGGCCGTTGGCCACGGCCTCGATCTTGTCGCCGTCCGGCACGACGATGCCGATCGGCATGTCCGAGGCGATCACCTTCCAGGTCGCGCGGGACCGGGCGAGCTCGTCGACGAGCCAGCGCGCCTGGCGGGCGCCGAGGATCCGCTCCGGCGTGGTGCCCACCGAGTTCGGGTCGCGGTAGCTGCGCATGTCGAGCACGAACACGTCCAGCAGCGGGCCGTGCGAGACCTTCCGGTACACCCGGCCGTCCACCGCGTCCTGGCGGCGGACGGGCTGCCACTCGTGGAAGGCCTGGAAGGCCCGCGCGGCGAGCACGTCGACGCGCTTCTCGGTGTACTGGTCGAGGTCCAGGATCTCGCCCGGGTACCAGTTGTTGGTGACCTCGTGGTCGTCCCACTGCACGAGCTGCGGGACCTGCGCGGCGAAGCGCCGCACGTTCTCGTCGAGCAGGTTGTAGGCGAACTGCCCGCGGTATTCGGCCAACGTCTCGGCGACCTTGGACTTCTCCTGGGTCACGACGTTGCGCCACACCCGGCCGTCGGGCAGCGTGACGGACTCCTTCAACGGACCGTCGGAGTACACCGTGTCGCCGCTGTGCAGGAAGAAGTCCGGGTTGCGGGCGGCCATCGCGTGGTAGATCGTCATGCCGCCGACGTCCGGGTTGATGCCCCAGCCCTGCCCCACGACGTCGCCGGACCACAGGAAGCGCACGTCCCGCCGGTTGCGCGGCGCGGTGCGGAAGGTGCCGGTCAGCGCCTCGCTCTCGACGCGGCCGTCCAGGTCCTCGGCGATCACGCGGTAGTACGCCTGCTGCCCCGGCGGCAGCCCGTCCAGCCGGACCTCGCCGGTGCCGTCGGTCTCCGGGGTCAGGACCGGGCCGGGGATCCGCCGCGCGCCGCGGAAGTCGGCGTGCCGGGAGACCTCCACGAACATCCGCGACGGCCGGTCGGCGCGGGTCCACACCACGGCCCCGTCCGGGCGCGGGTCCCCGAGCTGCACGCCGTGGGTCAGCACCGGGCGGCCGCCGCGCGCGAACGCGGGCGCGCCGGACAGGACCAGGCCGGTGGCGGCCAGGCCGGTGGCGGCGGCGCCGCGGAGCAGGGCTCGCCGGTTCAGCTGGGCAGGTTCGGGAGTCATGCCTCCGGTTCTATCCAGGGCAGGAGACTGGTGGATCACCGCTGGTCGACGCGCAGGTGAAGAGTTCGTGCCGGGCGACCACGAGCGCACGGGCGGTGCCGGGCCAGTCACCGGCGGTGCGGATTTCCCGCGTTCACGCCTGGTGCCCGGCGGGTCGGCGCGATAGCTTCACGGGCAAACCGACTGGCCGGTCTGACTTGGAGGTCCGGATGCGCGCCGCCGTGCACACCGCCGCGAACCAGCCGATGCGGATCGAGGAACTCGCCGATCCCCGGCCGAAGGCCGGCGAGGTCGCCATCGACGTGCGGTCCTGCGGGGCCTGCCACACGGATCTGCACGTGCTCAAGGGAGAACTGCCGTTCCCGACGCCGACGGTGCTCGGGCACGAGGTGGCCGGCGTGATCGCCGAGCTCGGGCCGGACGTCACCGGGCTCGAGGTGGGCGACCGGGTGGTGACCAGCTTCATCATGCCGTGCGGCCAGTGCGAGCAGTGCGCCCGCGGCAACGAGGAGATCTGCCGGAAGTTCTTCGAGTTCAACCGCGGCAAGGGGCGGCTCTACGACGACGAGACCCGGCTGTTCCGGCCGGACGGCGAGCCGGTCTGGATGTACTCGATGGGCGGCCTGGCGGAACGCTGCGTCACGCCCGCGACCTCGGTCTACCGCGTGCCGGACGGCGTGGAGCTCAGCGACGTCGCTTCGGTGGGCTGCTCGACGATGACCGCGTACGGCGCGCTGCGCCACGCGGCGAACGTGCAGGTCGGCGACACCGTGGCGGTGATCGCGGCGGGCGGCGTCGGCTCGGCGCTGATCCAGCTGGCGGCGGTGTTCGGCGCGTCGATGATCATCGCGGTGGACATCAGCGAGGAGAAGCTGGCCGGGGCGCGGAAGCTGGGCGCGACGCACGTGGTCAACTCCGCCGAGGCGGACGCGCCCGCGGCGATCCGCGAGCTGACCGGCGGGCGCGGCGTGGACGTCGCCTTCGAGGCGCTGGGCGCGGTGCCCACCTTCGACATCGCGCGCGACTCGGTCGTCGAAGGCGGTCAGGTCGTGGTGGTCGGCATCGCCGCCAGGGGCACCACCGCGGAGTTCGACCTGGCCACCATCGCCCGCCGGAAGCTGCAGATCAAGGGCTCCTACGGCGCGAAGCCGCGGCGTGACATGCCGGTCCTGCTCGACCTGGTGGCCCGCGGCCTGCTCCGCCCGCAGGACGCGATCAGCCGCCATTACCCGTTCGAGCAGGTCCAGGACGCCTACGACGCCCTGAAGCGCGGCGAAACCGTCGGCCGAGCCGTCATCGACATCGGCTGACGTCAGTCGGTCTGCTCCGGCGGGTAGCCCGGCGGGTGGCCGAGCTGGTCGTAGAGCTGGCCTTCGCGCATGCGCCGGGCGACGTCGTGGCGCAGGTACAGCATGTAGGCCCAGACCGCCGCGAACACCGCGCCCATGATCCCGACCGCCGGGTGCACGAAGAAGCAGAGCACCATCGCGACCTGCAGGGCGAGCGCGACGCCGAGGCCCCACGGGCGGCGCTGCACGAACGCCGCCGCCAGCATCAGCACCGACAGCACCGCCACGATGGTGAAGCCGATGCTGGAGACGCCGCCGCCGAGCTTCCAGACCACCGGCAGCGCGAGCATGAACGAGATGAACTCCAGCACCAGCGTGCCCGCCATGATCCCGCGCAGGCCCTTCCACGGGTCGCGCACGCCGGGCGGTGCTTCGGGCAGGCCCTTGCCTGGTTCGGGGTTCGGCTGATCGGTCACGACGACTCCAGTGTCTTGCGGTTCGCTCACGCGGGCTCCTTGCCGAACAGGGCGCGCGCCTCGCCTGCGGTCACCACGGACCCGGTGATCACGACGCCGCCGCCGGAAACCGATTCGCCGGGCTCATCGGTCTCCTCGGCCAGCTGGATCGCGGTCTCCACCGCGTTGTCCAGCCGGGGCTCCACCACGATCCGGTCCGGGCCGAAGATGTCCTTGGCCACGCCGGCCAGCTCGTCCGGATCCATCGCCCGCGGCGAGGAGTTCGTGGTCAGCACGATCTCCTCGACCACCGGTTCCAGCTCGGCGAGGATGCCGCGCGCGTCCTTGTCGCCGAGCACTGCGACCACCGCGACCAGCTTGCGGAACGAGAACTCGGAGCTGAGCGCGTCGGCGAGGGCTCGTGCGCCGTGCGGGTTGTGGGCCGCGTCGACCAGTACCGTCGGCGCCGCGCGGACCCGCTCCAGGCGCCCGGGCGTCACGACGTTCGCGAACGCGTCGCGGACCCGCTCGACGTCGAGCTGCCGGTCGGCACCGGCACCGAAGAACGCTTCGACCGCCGCCAGCGCCAACACGGCGTTGCGCGCCTGGTGTTCTCCGTGCAGCGGCAGGAAGATCTCGTCGTACACGCCGCCCAGGCCCTGCAGCCGGAGCAGCTGGCCGCCGACGGCGACGGTCCGCGAGAGGACGCCGAACTCCTGGCCCTCACGGGCGACCGTGGCATCCACCTCGGCGGCCCGCTCCATGATCACCTTCTGCGCCTCGGCGGGCTGCGCCGCGACCACCGCGATGGAGCCGGGCTTGATGATCCCGGCCTTCTCCCCGGCGATCGAGGCCAGGTCGGTGCCGAGGTAGTCGGCGTGGTCGAGCGCGACCGGGCAGACGACCGCGATCTTCGCGTCGGCGACGTTGGTGGCGTCCCAGCTGCCGCCCAGGCCGACCTCGATCACCGCCGCCTCCACCGGGGCGTCGGCGAAGGCCGCGAACGCCATCCCGGTGAGCACCTCGAACTTGCTCATCCGGACGTCGCTGCGCGAGTCCACGATGGACACGTACGGCGCGACGTCGCGGTAGGCCTCGACGTAGCCCTCGGGGCTGATCGGCGCGCCGTCGATGCTGATGCGCTCGGTGGCCAGCTGCAGGTGCGGGCTGGTGTAGCGGCCGGTGCGCAGCCCGAGGCCGCTCAGCAGCGCGTCCGTGATGCGCGACGTCGACGACTTGCCGTTGGTGCCGGAGATGTGCACGACCGGATAGCTGTGCTGCGGATCGGCGAGCAGCTCGGTGAGCGCCCGGATCCGGTCGAGCGACGGTTCGATCTTGGTTTCCGGCCAGCGTTCGTTGAGCTCGGCCTCCACCACGCGCAGTTCCTGCAACGCGGCGGGATCGGTGCCGGACAAGTGCTCACTCCCCTGCGAACGGCGAAACGACGAGGTCAGTCTACGTCTCGCCGGTCGGCCGACCGGCGAAGACCCGCTCCGCCGGTTCCCGGTGGTGCGGGACAACCCGGGGCGAGCGGCGCTGGCCGCGGCCGAGGAGTTGCCCGCGCCCGCCGAGAACACCTACGCCTGGGTCGTCGGCGAGTCCGAGCTGGCCGCCTCACTGCGCCAGCACTGGGTCCGATCCGGCCTGCCGAAGAACAACATCATGTTCTGCGGCTACTGGCGAATGCCGTGGCCGCGCACGCGTCCCGGAAAGGCGAAAGCGGCAATTTCGCGAGAAATCGCCGCTCCTCGTGCCTGCCGGGTGGCGATTTCGCGCGAAGGCGCCACCCGGCGAGCTCGAAACCGGTCAGGCCCCCGGCAACGCGGTCAGGCGCGTGTTGATGCGGGCGATGTCGGCCTGCGCCGTCTCGCGGCGGGCCTTGATCTTGTCCACCACGTCGGCCGGGGCCTTGTCCAGGAACGCCGGGTTGTTCAGCTTCTTGTCGGTGCCCGCGAGTTCCTTCTCCGCCACGGCCAGGTCCTTGGCCAGCCGCTTGCGCTCGGCGGCCACGTCGACCGCGCCGGAGAGGTCCAGCTCCACCGACACGTTGCCGCCGGCCAACCCGACCTCGATCGACGCCGACGAGGTGAACCCGTCGGCCGGCTCGGTGACCCGGGCCAGCGCCTGCACCGCGGGCACGTGGTCCGCCAGCCCCAGCTCCGCGATGCCGCCGAGCTTGGCCGCGACCCGCTGCCCCGGCTTGAGGCCCTGGTCGGACCGGAACCGCCGGATCTCGGTGATCAGCTTCTGCGCCGCCGTGATCCGCGCCGCGGCGGCGGCGTCGGCAACCGCCCCGGACGCCTTCGGCCAGTCCGCGATCACCACGGACTCGCGGCCGGTCAACGCGGTCCACAGGGTCTCGGTGATGAACGGGATCGTCGGGTGCAGCAGCCGCAGCAGCACGTCCAGCACGTACCCGAGCACCTCGCGGGTCCGCTCCGCCCGCTCGCCGTCCAGCTGGACCTTGGACAGCTCCAGGTACCAGTCGCAGAACTCGTCCCAGGTGAAGTGGTAGAGCGCCTCGGTCGCCTTGGCGAACTGGAAGTCCTCCAGCAGCTCGTCCACATCGGACACCAGCTGGTCGACGCGGTCCAGGATCCACCGGTCCGCGTCGGTGAGCTCGCCGCGGTCGGGCAGCCGCTCCGGCACCTTCGCGCCGTTCATCATCGCGAACTTGGTGGCGTTGAACAGCTTCGTGCAGAAGCTGCGGGACGCCGCCACCCATTCCTCGCTGATCGGCGAGTCGGTGCCGGGGTTCGCGCCGCGGGCCAGGGTGAACCGCAGCGCGTCGGTGCCGTAGGTGTCCATCCACACGAGCGGATCGACGGTGTTGCCCGCGGACTTCGACATCTTCTTGCCGTGCGCGTCGCGGACCATGCCGTGCAGCGCGATGACCTTGAACGGTTCCACGCCGTCCATCGCGTAGAGGCCGAACATCATCATCCGGGCGACCCAGAAGAACAAGATGTCGTAGCCGGTGACCAGCACGCTGGTCGGGTAGAACTTCCGCAGGTCCGCGGTGTCCGCCGGCCAGCCCATCGTGGAGAACGGCCACAGGCCCGAGGAGAACCAGGTGTCCAGCACGTCCTCGTCCTGGTGCCAGCCCTCGCCCGACGGCGGCTCCTCGTCCGGCCCGACGCAGACGACCTCGCCGCCCGGCCCGTACCAGATCGGGATGCGGTGGCCCCACCACAGCTGCCGCGAGATGGCCCAGTCGTGCAGGTTGTCGACCCAGTCGAAGTAGCGCTTGGTCATCTCCGGCGGGTGCACCGCGACCCGGCCGTCGCGCACCGCGTCGCCGGCGGCCTTGGCCAGTGGGCCGACCTTGACGAACCACTGCAGCGACAGCCGCGGCTCGATCGGCTCCTTCGACCGCGAGCTGTGCCCGACGCTGTGCAGGTACGGGCGCTTCTCCGCGACGATGCGGTCCTGCTCGCGCAGCGCCTCGCGGACGGCGACGCGGGCCTCGAAGCGGTCCATGCCGTCGAACTGCGTGCCGGTGTGGGCGATCCGGCCCTGCTCGTCCATGATCGTCAGCATCGGCAGGTCGTGCCGCTTGCCGATCTCGAAGTCGTTCGGGTCGTGCGCCGGGGTGACCTTGACGGCGCCGGTGCCGAACTCCGGGTCCACGTGCTCGTCGGCGACGATCGGGATCTTGCGGCCGGTCAGCGGCAGCTCGATCTCGGTGCCGACCAGGTGCTTGTAGCGCTCGTCGCCGGGGTGGACCGCGACGGCGGTGTCGCCGAGCATCGTCTCGATCCGGGTCGTGGCGACCACGATCGCGTCGTCGCCGTCGCCGTAGCGCATGGAGACGAGCTCGCCCTCGACCTCCTTGTGCTCCACCTCGATGTCGGAGATCGCCGAGCGCATCTGCGGCGACCAGTTGACCAGTCGCTCGGCCCGGTAGATCAGCCCGTCGTCGTAGAGCTTCTTGAAGATCGTCTGCACCGCGCGGGAAAGCCCGGCGTCCATGGTGAAGCGCTCGCGGGTCCAGTCGACGCTGTCGCCGAGGCGGCGCATCTGGGACAGGATCGCCCCGCCGTGCTTCTCCTTCCACTGCCACACGCGCTCCAGGAACGCCTCGCGGCCCAGCTCGCGGTGGTCGACGCCCTCCTCGCGGAGCTGCCGCTCGACCAGCGCCTGCACCGCGATGCTCGCGTGGTCCATGCCCGGCAGCCACAGCGCCTCGTAGCCCTGCATCCGGCGGCGCCGGGTGAGGATGTCCATCAGGGTGTGCTCGAAGGCGTGCCCGATGTGCAGGCTGCCGGTGACGTTCGGCGGCGGGATGACGATCGAGAACGGCGGCTTGTCGCTGTTCGCGTCGGCGGTGAAGTATTCGGCGGCTACCCAGCGCTCGTACAGCTCGGCCTCTACGTCGGCCGGATTCCAGGTCGACGGAAGTTCACGTTGCTGAGCGTCATGGGTCTGTGTCACGCACCGGATTCTACGAGTGCCTGTTCAGCGCGTTTTCCGGGCATTGGGGTGCGCGGCGACCAGCGCGGTTGTGACTCCCCCCACCCCACCCGTGCCCGCCTGCGCGCCGTGGCGCACGCTAGGCGCATGTCGCGTGGAGCGCCCGAACAGGACATCGACGAGAACGGCCTCCGAGTCGGTCCGCCCGGCCACGCCGCGGCGGGGGTGAAGGGCGTTCTGGTCTCGCTGCAGCGCAGCTGGGAGCAGATGGGCCTGACCCGCACCGTGCGGACGTTGCCGCTGCTGAACCAGCGCGCGGGCTTCGACTGCCCCGGGTGCGCGTGGCCGGACCCGCGCGAGGCCGAGGGCGACAAGCGGAAGCTCGCCGAGTTCTGCGAGAACGGCGCGAAGGCGGTCGCCGAGGAGGCGACGACGCGGCGGGTCGGGCCGGAGTTCTTCGCCCGCCACCCGGTCGCCGAGCTCGCCGGGAAGACCGACTACTGGCTCGGCCAGCAGGGCCGGCTGACGCAGCCGATGATCCTGCGCGACGGCGACAGCCACTACCGGCCGATCGGCTGGGCCGAGGCGTTCGAGGTGATCGGGGCGGGCCTGCGCGAGCTGGCATCGCCCGACGAAGCGGCCTTCTACACCTCGGGCCGCACCAGCAACGAGGCGGCGTTCCTCTACCAGCTGCTGGTGCGCAGCTTCGGCACGAACAACCTGCCGGACTGCTCGAACATGTGCCACGAGTCGTCCGGGTCGGCGCTGACCGAGACCATCGGCATCGGCAAGGGCTCGGTGTCGCTGTCCGATGTGGAACACGCGGACCTGGTGCTGGTGGTGGGCCAGAACCCGGGCACCAACCACCCGCGGATGCTGTCGTCGCTGGAGAAGGTCAAGCAGCGCGGCGGGCGGATCATCGCCGTGAACCCGCTGCCGGAGACCGGGCTGATGCGGTTCAAGAACCCGCAGAACGTGCGCGGCGTGGTCGGCGACGGCACCCAGCTGGCCGACGAGTTCGCGCAGATCCGCATCGGCGGCGACCTGGCG
Source organism: Saccharopolyspora sp. NPDC045941 (assembly GCF_056431445.1). Lineage (NCBI taxonomy): Bacteria > Bacillati > Actinomycetota > Actinomycetes > Pseudonocardiales > Pseudonocardiaceae > Saccharopolyspora > Saccharopolyspora sp. NPDC045941. The sequence goes on along the minus strand of NZ_JBWKKU010000001.1, from coordinate 170,838 downwards.
CTGTTCAAGGCCCTCAACGCGCTGGTGCTCAAGGCGGGCGCGGTGGACCAGGAGTTCATCGACGCGCACGCGCACGGCTTCGACGAGTTCGCCGCCCAGGCCCGGGAGGTCGACTGGGAGGCCACCGCCGAGGCGACCGGCCTGGACCGCGAGCAGATCGAGCGGATCGCCGAGATGCTGATCTCCTCGCAGCGCACGGTGGCGTGCTGGGCGATGGGCCTGACCCAGCAGAAGCAGGGCGTCGCCACCATCCGCGAGATCGTCAACCTGCTGCTGCTGCGCGGGATGATCGGCAAGCCCGGCGCCGGGGTGTGCCCGGTGCGCGGCCACTCCAACGTGCAAGGCGACCGGACGATGGGCATCTGGGAGAAGATGCCGGAGCAGTTCCTGGCCGCCCTGGAGCGCGAGTTCGGGGTACCGGTGCCGCGGGAGCACGGCCTGGACACCGTGGACACCATCCGCGCCATGCAAGCCGGCCGGGTCAAGGCGTTCGTGGGGATGGGCGGGAACTTCGTCTCCGCGACGCCGGACACCGACGCGACCATCCGGGCGCTGCGCGGCTGCGAGCTGACGGTGCAGGTGTCCACGAAGCTCAACCGCTCGCACGTCGTCCCGGGCCGCACCGCGCTGATCCTGCCCGCGCTCGGCCGCACCGAACGCGACGCGCAGGGCACCGGTGAGCAGTTCGTGACCGTCGAGGACTCGATGTCGGTGGTGCACGCCTCGCGCGGGCGGCTCGCGCCGGCATCCGAGCACCTGCTCTCCGAGGTCGCGATCATCTGCCGGCTGGCGCGCGAACTGCTCGGCCCGGACCACCCGGTGAGCTGGGAGTCCTTCGAGCGCGATTACGACGTGATCCGGGACCACATCGCGCAGGTGGTGCCCGGCTGCGAGGACTACAACCGGCGGGTCCGCGAACCGGACGGCTTCGTGCTGCCGCACCCGCCGCGCGACAGCCGCACGTTCCCGACTGCGACGGGCAAGGCGAACTTCACGGTGAACGTCCCGGAGCCGATCCGGGTGCCCGCGGGGCGGCTGCTGCTGCAGACGATGCGCAGCCACGACCAGTACAACACCACGATCTACGGGCTCTCGGACCGCTACCGCGGCATCGAGGACGGCCGCCGCGTGGTGCTGGTCAACGGCGAGGACATCGCGGAACTCGGCTTCGCGGCGGGAGATCTGGTGAACGTGATCTCGGAGTGGGCGGCGCCGGACGGCTCGGTCGAGGAGCGCCGAGCGGAGCGCTTCCGGATCGTCGCCTACCCGACCGCCCGGGGCTGCGCGGCGGCCTACTACCCGGAAGCCAACCCGCTGGTGCCGCTGAACTCGGTGGCGGAGAAGTCCAACACGCCGGTGTCCAAGGCGGTCGTCATCCGCCTCGAACGGGCCTGATGCGGTCGTGGGTGGCCCTCCCGGCAGGAGAGCCACCCACGAGGACTAGCCGCACTGCCAGAGGAAGCGGCCCTGGCCGGTCTTCTCGTCGATGAAGGCGTAGGCGACACCCGCGTCGCCGAGGTTCATGTCGAACGGTTCGTCCGCGCTGTCCAGCTGCGCCACGAACCGCCAGGTGCCGGGTTCGTCCGGCCACTCCTCGCCCTGCAGCCAGACCGGTTCGCCCCACAGCCGGCTGCGCAGGTCGTCGTCCTCGTCGTCCACCGCGTCCGGGTCGTGCGGGGCCAGTTCCGCGTGGTGGTCCGGGCCGAACGTCGGGCCTCGGCGGATGCTGGCCACCTGGTAGAACTCCGCCGGCTCGCCGGGCTGGGCGAAGAAGGCGTTCTCGCCGGCGGTCGGGTCGTAGGTGCCGTCGACGAACTCGTCGGAACCGTCCTCGGTCATGAACAGGTAGCCGAGCCGGACTTCCTCGCCCGGCAGGCGGATCTGGCCGATGAACCGCATCGGGCGGCCGGTGTCGGCGGACAGCGGCCAGGTCGGGTCGGCCAGCCACACCGGCTGGCCGCCGAACTTCGTGATCGGTTCGGTGATCGGTTCCGACGCCTCCACGAAACGCAGGTTCTGCCGTTCGGGCGGGGTGCTGGTGGCCATCGCGTTCCTCACTGTGCGGGGTGCTCGCCGACGGTAGCGCCACCGACCGCCGGCGCGGGACCGATCACCCCGAAACCACCGCGCAGGCCGAACCGCAATTTCCATTGAAATCGAAGGTCCGATTTCAATGAGCGTTTTTCATCCTGGTCCTGGTCGGCCCGCAGCCGCGGGCCGCAAAGCCACACGTCGATGAGGTGTCGCATGCGCCGCAGGCGCATAACCCACCTACGACACTCGCACCGCCGCGGGTTCTCAGAGGCTTCCTGGCGAGGACGGCCCCTCCGCCGTGTATTGGACATACATCAGGAGGGGCACCCACAGTCCAGGGAGCCTCTGAGGTTCCGCCACCCGCACCGCCACGCAAAACGAGGTTGGAAAAACCTCAATGGAAAATGCGGCGAACGGATGCCGTGTCACAGCTGGCGGAGGGCTCCGCCGTCGACCGCCCACTCCGCGCCGGTCACCTGGGCCGCCAGCGGGGACAGGAGGTAGGCGATCACCCGGGCCACGTCGTCCGGGGTTCCCAGGCGGCCCGTCGGCAGGCCGCGGACGTCCCGGACGAAGTGCTCCACCGCCTCCTCCACCGGCAGGCCGAACCGGTCCGCCAGCTGCGCCGCGAAGCCGCCCGGCGCGTCCCACAGCCAGGTCCGGGTCGGGCCCGGCGCGACGACGTTGGAGCGCACGCCGCGCGGGCCGAACTCGATCGCCAGCGCCTTGGACACCGACAGCATCGCGGTCTTCGAGGCCGCGTAGTCGATCAGCGGCACGTCCGTCAGGCGCGCCGCCTCGCTGGTCACGTGCACCACGCTGCCCGCGCCCTGCGCCAGCATCGCGGGCAGCGCCGACCGGGTCATGCGGGTCGCCGAGTGGAAGTTCAGCTCGAAGGTCCGCTTCCACTCCTCGTCGGCGACGTCCAGGAAGCCGGTGCGCGACTGCAGCCCGCCGACGTTGTTCACCAGCCCGTCCAGGCGACCGTGCCGCTCCAGCGCGGTCGCCACGACCCGCTCGGCGGCGTCCAGGTCGGTGATGTCCGCCGCCACCGCGCTGATCCCGCTGCCGAGCGCGCAGATGCCGTGCGGTTCGCGCGCCACCCCGACCACTTTCGCGCCCTCCGCCGCCAGCAGGCGGACGGTCGCCTCGCCGATGCCCGCGGAGGCACCGGTCACCACGAAGACCTTGTCGGCCAGTTGCAGATCCATCAGGACTCCTCAGGGAATGACGCGGCGCGCGCGCAGGTCGTCGAAGATCTCCAGGAACATCGCCTCGGTGTCGACGAACTCGTGGAACCCGAACCGGCGGGCCTTCGAGCCGTCGGCGAACATGTCGTAGTCCCAGGAGAAGACGAAGTCGCCGAACGCCCAGGACGAAACCTCCTGGTACGCGTGCGGTTCCAGGCCGTGGTCGGCGACCATCTGCTGCCACAGCCCGGCCTTGTCGGCCATCACGTCGCTCAGCGACATCGGCAGCGGGTCGGCGACCTCCAGGCCGAAGTGCGCGGCGATCTTCGGCCACAGCTCCCGCCAGCGGAACAGATCGCCGTTGTTGATGTTGAACGCCTGGTTCTCGGCCCGCTCCGAGGTGGCGGCCCAGACCGTCGCCTTCGCCAGCAGGCCGGCGTCGGTCATCTCCAGCAGCGAGTCGTAGGCGCCGGGCTTGCCGGGGAACCGCAGCGGCAGGCCGAGTTCCTTCGAGATCGCCGCGTAGATCGCGATCACCATCGCCAGGTTCATCGGGTTGCCGAGCGCGAATCCGGCCACCACCGACGGGCGCAGGGCCGTCCAGGTCCAGGCCTTGCCGCGCTGGCGCTGCTCCAGGAACTGCTGCTGGGAGGCCATGAACTCGGGCGGCATCGGGCGGGCGTCGGTCTCGCGGGCCGGCGTCTTGAACGGCCCGAGGTGCGCGCCGTAGACCTTGTAGCCCTGCATGAGGCTGATGTGCCGGAGGCCGGGCGCGACGGCTTCGACCGCGTCGACGACGTTGGTCAGCATCGCCATGTTCGGCGGGACGAGTTCGGCCCAGGTCGGGCGGTCCTGGTAGGCCGCGTAGAAGACGTGCGTGACGCCGGTGAGCTCGCGCAGCTTCGCCCCGGTGTCCTCCGGGTCGAGCAGGTCGACGGCCACGTACCGGACCCGCTCGGTGTTCTCGCCGCCGCGCCGGGACAGCCCGATCACCTCCCAGTCGGGCAGCGTGGCCAGGTGCTCGACGAGGTTGCGGCCGATGACCCCGTTGGCCCCCACGACCAGGGCGACCTTGGTGTTGTGCTCCATGCCGACAACACTCGTAGCCATCGAGCCATAAGTCCAAGACTTGTTCTTTCTGCCGGTGATAAGTTCTGTTCATGCCAACGCTGCGGCAGTTCGAGTACCTGGTCACGGTGGTGGCGGAGGGGTCGTTCACCCGCGCCGCGGAGCTCCTGCACGTCACCCAGCCCGCGCTGTCGCACCAGGTGCGCGCGCTGGAGCGGGAGGTCGGCGGCCCGCTGCTGGAGCGCCTGCCGCGCGCGGTGCGGCTGACGCCGATGGGCCGCGCGATGCTGCCGCACGCCCGCGCGGCGCTCGCCGACGCCGAACGCGCCCGGCTGGCCGCCCGGCAGGCATGCGGGCTGGAGAGCGGCGAGCTGCAGCTCGCGACGGTGTACTCGATCAGCCTCGGCGTGCTGCCGCCGGTGCTGCGCGCCTGGCGCCGCGAGCACGCGGGTGTCCACATCAGACTCTTCGAGCACCGGCACACCGACGAGCTCCGCGCTGCGATGACGGCCGGGCAGGCCGATCTCGCGGTGGGGCCACCACCGTCCGATTGGGACGGTCCGGTGCACACCTTGGGTATGGAGGAGTTCGTCGTCGTGCTGCCGGCGGACGATCCGGCCGTCGACGAGGGCGCGACGCGCATCGAGCTCGGGGCGCTCGCCGACCGGGGATGGGTGCACTACAGCCCGGAGAACGGGCTCTCCGACGTGCTCGAACAGGCCTGCGCCGGCGCCGGCTTCCAGACGCGCGCCGCGATCCGCACCGAGCAGACCGCGGCGGCCCCCATGCTCGCCGCCGCCGGGCTGGGACCCGCACTGGTTCCGGCGAACATCATCCCGCCCCGCTTCGACGGCGCGCTGCTGCGCCCCGACCCGCCCGTGCACCGGACCCTGACCGCCTACACGCGCAGCGGCCCGGACCCGCTCACGTCGGCGTTCGTCGACACCCTCGCCCGCAAGGCCGCGGTCCTCCCCGACCACGTCCGCCGCCGCCTCGCACCCGTGAAAACCGGCTCCTGACCACGCGAAACCGCGCTAGCCGTTGAAGAGCTGGGTGACCTTCTGGACCAGTTCGCAGACGCCGTAGGCGAACGGCAGGCCGACCCACGCCCACGCGAGGACGAGCAGTGCTCGGCGGTTCATCGCGCACCTCCGGTGGCCGGTTCGTGGAACCTGGGATGGACCGGCCGCACCAGCTCGTTGGCCACGAACCCGACGACCAGCAGGCCGATCATGATGTACAGCGACGTCGTGTACAGGTCCGGCCCGGTGGCGCCGGCCGCCTTGCGGACGTCGGCGATCGCGTTGACGATCAGCGGCCCCAGCACCCCGGCCACCGACCACGCGGTGAGCAGCCGGCCGTGGATCGCGCCCACCTGGAGACCGCCGAACAGGTCCTTCAGATAGGCCGGCACGGTCGCGAAACCGCCGCCGTAGAACGACAGGATCAGCATCGCGCACAGCACGAACACCGGCACCCCGGTCGCGCCGAACAGCATGATGCCCAGGTACAGCAGCACCCCGCCGCCCAGGTAGAGCCGGTAGACGTTCTTGCGCCCGACGATGTCCGATGTGGACGACCAGACGAACCGCCCGGCCATGTTGGTCAGCGACAGCAGCGCGACGAAACCGGCCGCCGCGCCCGTCGCGACCGGCGTCGAGCTGTCCGCGAAGAAGCCGACGATCATCGGCGACGCCTTCTCCAGGATGCCGATCCCAGCGGTGACGTTGCAGCACAGGACCACCCACAGCAGCCAGAACTGCGGCGTGCGCATCGCGTTGCGGGCCGTCACGTTCGCCGTGGTGATCATCGGGCCGGCGATCCGCTCCGGCATCCCGGCGGGCCGCCAGTCCGGCTGCGGCACCCGGACGAGCAGCACGCCCAGCGACATGAACACCGCGTAGGCCAACCCGTGCACCAGGAACGTCAGCGCGATCCCGGAACTGCCGCTGCCGAAGGACTCCAGCATCTGCGCGGACCACGGCGAGGCGATCAGCGCGCCGCCGCCGAAACCCATGATGGCGATGCCGGTCGCCATGCCCGGCCGGTCCGGGAACCACTTGATGAGCGTCGACACCGGCGAGATGTAGCCGATGCCGAGCCCGATCCCGCCGACGAACCCGTACCCGAACACCACCAGCCAGTACTGGCCTGTCGACACCCCGAGCGAGGAGAGCAGGAACCCGGCCGAGAAGCAGGTCGCGGACACGGCCATCGCCCACCGCGGGCCGCGGCGCTCCACCAGCGTCCCGCCCAGCGCGGCGGACAGGCCGAGCATCACGATGGCCAGCTGGAACGGCAGCGCGCTGAGCGTCCCGGACAGGCCGAGGGCGTCCTCCAGCGGCGGTTTGAAGACGCTCCACGCGTAGACCTGCCCGATCGACAGGTGCACCGCGAGCGCAGCAGGCGGGACCAGCCACCTGTTCCAGTCGCGAGGTGCGACGATTCTGTTGGGGGCGAGCAGGTCTGCGACCATGGGACCTCCCCGATGCGGCGTTGATCACAGCGCGGCTGAGCATACGGTGTACAAGGCCCTCGGACGAGGACGATTTCGCCGATGCGGCCGGTAGGGAGGGCCCGATGGGACGCGTCACCGTGCGACGACCGGTGCTGAAGATCGCCGCCGACGGCAGCCGGAGCCGGCCGGACACGCTGGCCGCCGAGGAGCCGCTGGAGATCCGGGTCAACGGCGCGCCGCTCTCGGTCACCATGCGCACGCCCGGCCACGACGTCGAACTCGCGCACGGGTTCCTGCTGACGGAAGGCGTTATCCACGACAAGGCCCAGTTGTCGACGGCCCGCTACTGCGACAGCCCCGGCCCCGACGGCCGCAACACCTACAACGTGCTGGACATCCTGCTCGCCCCCGGCGTGCAGCCGCCGGACGCCTCCGTGACGCGCAACTTCTACACCACGTCGTCGTGCGGGGTGTGCGGCAAGGCCGCGCTGGACTCCGTCCGGCTCAGCACCCGGCACTCCCCCGCAGACGACCCGCTGACGCTGGACACCGACACCCTCGCCGCCCTCCCGGACCGGTTGCGGGCCGCGCAACGCGTCTTCGACACCACCGGCGGGCTCCACGCGGCAGGACTGTTCGACTCCGACGGCGGGCTGCTCGTGGCGCGCGAAGACGTCGGCAGGCACAACGCCGTCGACAAGGTCCTCGGCTGGGCCGTGCTGGAGGACCGGGTGCCGCTGACCGGCTGCGTGCTGATGGTGTCCGGCCGGGCATCGTTCGAACTCGTGCAGAAGGCCGCGATGGCCGGGGTGCCCGCGCTCGCCGCGGTGTCGGCGCCGTCGTCGCTGGCCGTGGACCTCGCGGCCGAGCAGGGCATGACGCTGATCGGGTTCCTCCGCGGCCGCACCATGAACGTCTACACCGGAACCGAACGCATCGTGACGAAGGACATCGCCTGATTCCTTCCCACTCGGTTGGTGCCGACGCACCCCGTTGGCACGATGAAAGCCGGACGGCGAAAACGGGAGGGCGCATGGGCGACGGTGAACCGCGCAGCCACATGCTCGGCAGGCGCAGCGTCCTCGCCTCCGGCGTCGCCGGGCTGGCCGCGCTGAGCATCGGGCTGACCGCCGACCTCGACACGCGCCCCGCGGTGCAGTACGTGGACGAGTCGAACGTGCTCATCGAGCAGGTGCACTCGCAGGCCCGCAACTGCCCCGTCCACCTGGTCACGATGTTCCCGAAAGGCGTTGCGCGCGAAGGGCTTCCGGTCTGCCTGATGCTGCACGGCCGGTTCGGCGACGCGCGCAAGTCCGCGGGCGGGCTGCCGACCTGGCTGTCCGACGCCGTGGCCGCGCGCCGCATCCCGCCGTTCGCGTTCCTGGCCGTGGACGGCGGCGGGAACAGCTACTGGCACCGGTGGCCGGGCGACGACCCGATGTCGATGCTGCTCGACGAGGTGCCGCGCTGGCTGGCCGAACGCCGCCTCGGCGGCCCGAGCGGCCAGCCCTTCGCGGCGGCCGGCATCTCGATGGGCGGGTTCGGGGCGCTGCTCTACGCCCGCCGCCGGCTCGAACAGGGCAATCCGCTGTCGGCCGCCGCCGTCGTCTCCCCCGCCCTGATCACCAGCTGGCGGGAGATGAGCAAGCGACGCGCCTTCGCCAACGAGGCCGAGTGGGCCGCGATGGACCCGCTCCGGCACATCGACGAGCTCGGCGACGTGCCGCTGGGCGTGTGGTGCGGCACCGAGGACCGGTTCATCGAGGGCACCCGCCGCTTCATCCGCGCGGCCCAGCCCGAGTACGCCTCGACCACCCCGGGCGGGCACAACAGCCGCTACTACCGGAAGGCCCTGCCGGAGGTCGTCGACTTCGTGGGCGGCCAGCTCGCCCGGTCGCGCAAGAAGTGAGGGCCGGTCACACCAGCCGCAGGCGGTCCTGGGACCGGCCCGCGGTGTAGGTGTCGGCGTCGAAGCGGTCGTTCAGCGGCACGGAGCCGTACAGGGCCCAGCGCAGCACCGACGGCCAGGGGCCGTAGCCCGCGTCCGTGTTGAGGTGCTCGCCGTCGAGGATCACGTCCAACTCGACCTGCAGGTCCGCGGCCAGCGCGTGCGCCCGGTACATCGACAGGTACGGGTCGCCGGTGCCCACCACGAGCCGGGTGATCCCGGCGGCGCGGCGCAGCGCCGCGGCGTCCGTGGGATAGGGCGTGATGTCCTGGGCGTCCGGGTGCTGCCAGTCCAGGGCGGGCGGAGACACCAGCAGGACCCGGTCCGCGCGCCGGTCCCGCCCGGCGATCGTCGCCGCGTGGTGCAGCCACAGCGCCACCCCGCAGGAATGCGCCGCCACGACGAGCTCGGCCTCCCGCGGCACGGCCTCCAGCCGCTCCCGCAGCACCGGCAGCCACCGGTCGAGCACCGGCCGGTCGGGATCGGGCAGGCTCGGCAGGTCCACCCGGACACCCTGGTCGCGGAGCTGCCCGGCGAGCCACTGCTGCCAGTGCCAGGGGCCGGAACCGGTCATCCCGTGAATCAGCAGGACATGCATCTCGCTCATGGCACCGTCCCCGGAATCGTTCGTCTGGTCGCAACCAATGATCATCTAACCGCGCCGGATCCGCAGCGAGTGACCACGGGTGGCGGATCAGTGCAGAACGATCCGGGAAGCGGGCGACCTCCGGCGCCCGGCAGAGCTGCTCGACACGAACCGACCAGGGCTCAGGCGGACTTCTCGCGGCGCTCGCGGCGGGTGGCCTGGCGCGCGACGATCGTCGGGTTGACGTTCTCGCGGACCGTCTGCTCCGTGATGACGACCTTGGCGACGTCCGAACGGCTCGGGATGTCGTACATCACCGGCAGCAGGACCTCCTCCAGGATCGCGCGCAGCCCGCGCGCGCCCGTGCCCCGCAGGATCGCCTGGTCGGCGATGGCCTCCAACGCGGTCTTGGTGAACTCCAGCTCCACGTTGTCCATCTCGAACAACCGCTTGTACTGCTTCACCAGCGCGTTGCGCGGCTCGGTCAGGATCTGCACCAGCGACGGCTTGTCCAGGTTCGTCACGCTGGCCACCGTGGGCAGCCGGCCGATGAACTCCGGGATCAGCCCGAACTTGATGAGGTCCTCGGGCATCACGTCGGCGAAGTGGTCGGTGGTGTCGATCTTGGCCTTCGAGCGGAGCTCCGCGCCGAAGCCGACGCTGTGCTTGCCGACCCGCTCCTCGACGATCTTCTCCAGCCCGGCGAACGCGCCGGCCACGATGAACAGCACGTTCGTGGTGTCGATCTGGATGAACTCCTGGTGCGGGTGCTTGCGGCCGCCCTGCGGCGGCACGCTCGCGGTGGTGCCCTCCAGGATCTTCAGCAACGCCTGCTGCACGCCCTCGCCGGACACGTCGCGGGTGATCGACGGGTTCTCGCTCTTGCGGGCGATCTTGTCGACCTCGTCGATGTAGATGATCCCGGTCTCGGCGCGCTTCACGTCGTAGTCGGCCGCCTGGATCAGCTTGAGCAGGATGTTCTCGACGTCCTCGCCCACGTAACCGGCCTCGGTCAGCGCCGTCGCGTCGGCGATCGCGAACGGGACGTTGAGCATCTTGGCCAGCGTCTGCGCCAGGTAGGTCTTGCCGCAGCCGGTGGGGCCGAGCATCAGGATGTTGGACTTGGCCAGCTCGACGGCCTCTTCACCACGGCTCTCCCGGCGCTCACCGGCCTGGATGCGCTTGTAGTGGTTGTAGACCGCGACCGACAGGTTCCGCTTCGCCGGGTCCTGCCCGATGACGTACTGGTCGAGGAACTCGTGGATCTCGGCCGGCTTCGGCAGCTCGTCGAGCTTGACCTCGCCCGCCTCGGCCAGTTCCTCCTCGATGATCTCGTTGCAGAGATCGATGCACTCATCGCAGATGTACACGCCGGGGCCGGCGATGAGTTTCTTCACCTGCTTCTGGCTCTTCCCGCAGAAGGAGCACTTCAGCAGGTCGCCGCCGTCACCGATACGTGCCATGACCGCTGACCCCGTCCCCTCCGGCGCGCCGTCCGGTAGCGCGCCTGACCGTATGTGCCTTCGACGGTACCTGGCGTTCCCCGGGTTCGGGGAGACTCACAGTGTCCGCCATTGCCGAGCGTGGTGTGACCAGCACCTCGTCCGGCGTGTCGTGCATGACGGCCGGGCGTGGCGCAACCACCACGCCCGGCCGTCCGCCCCGCCCTCGCGAGCGGAGCCGTGCAATCTCCTTACGCCTTCTGCGTCGAGAGCTTGCGGTAGGGCACGACCTCGTCGATCAGGCCGTACTCGGCGGCCTGGTCCGCGGTCAGGATCTTGTCCCGGTCGATGTCCTCGCGGATCTGGTCCACGGACCGGTTGGTGTGCCGGGCCAGCGTGGTCTCCAGCAGGTCCCGCATCCGCAGCACCTCCGCGGCCTGGATCTCCAGGTCGGAAACCTGGCCCTGGATGCCCTCCACCGAGGGCTGGTGGATCAGCACGCGCGAGTTCGGCAGCGCCTGGCGCTTGCCCTTGGTGCCGGCCGCCAGCAGCACCGCCGCGGCCGAGGCGGCCTGGCCGAGGCAGATGGTGCGCACGTCCGGGCGGACGTACTGGATCGTGTCGTAGATCGCCATCAGCGCGGTGAACGAACCACCGGGCGAGTTGATGTAGATCTGGATCTCGCGGTCCGGGTCGTCGGACTCCAGGAACAGCAGCTGCGCCATCACGTCGTTGGCCGACGCGTCGTCGACCTGGACGCCGAGGAAGATGATGCGCTCCTCGAACAGCTTGTTGTACGGGTTCGACTCCTTGACGCCGTACGCGGTGCGCTCGACGAACGAGGGCAGCACGTAGCGGGACTGCAAAGACTGGTAAGGGTTCACGACGGGTGACTCCTCGTTGCTAGGTCTCGGGCGGGGATGATCAGCTGCTGGGCAGATTAGCGGCGCTCGCCACGTGGTCCACTAGCCCGTACTCGCGGGCCTCCTCCGCGGTGAACCAGCGGTCGCGGTCCGCGTCTTGCATGATCTTCTCCACCGTCTGACCGGTCTGCTCGGCGATCAGCTCGGCCATTTCCTTCTTGTGCCGGGAGAACATCTTGGCCTGGATCTCGATGTCCGAAGCCGTACCGCCGAGGCCGGCCGACGGCTGGTGCATCATGATCCGCGCGTGCGGCAGCGCGAAGCGCTTGCCCTTCGTGCCCGCGGACAGCAAGAACTGCCCCATCGAAGCGGCCATGCCCATCGCCACCGTGGCCACGTCCGGCTTGATCAGCTGCATGGTGTCGTAGATCGCCATGCCCGCCGTCACCGAGCCGCCCGGCGAGTTGATGTAGAGCGAAATGTCCCGTTCCGGGTCCTCCGCGGCCAGCAGCAGCAGCTGCGAGCAGATCTGGTTCGAGATCGAATCCTCGACCTGGGAGCCGAGGACGATGATGCGCTCCCGCAGCAGCCGCTCGTAAACCGAGTCGTTGAGCGAAAGCCCGTTCGTCCCCGTCCGCATGGACGGCGACCGCGCGTCGGACGTCGGAACAGTCAGGTGCTGCGTCACGTCACGTCTCCCTGCCTTCTCCCACAATGGGCCGTTGTCCACCGGGGCCACATCGGCCACTCCGCCCACTTCCACAGTGGACCGGCGCGGCCGACACGTCGGGCGCGGCCCCAGGCGTTGTCCTGCTTCCCTCTCGGGCGATCCGCTACAACCGACCCTAACGAACGTGGGCGGCACCAGCTTCCCAGTACCACCCACGTTCGCTTAGAGCATGCTTTTAAATTGTCCGCCCGAGAGGTCGGTCACTCCGCCTTCGCGGTCTCGGCCACCTCGTCCGACTCGGACTCCTGCGGGCCGAACAGCTCGTCCAGGTCCAGCTCGTTGCCGGCCTCGTCGGTGACGGTGGCCTGGCGCACGACCGAGAACAGCGCCTTGCTGCGGCGCACGTCGGCGTACAGCGAGCCGAGCTGGCCCGACTGCTGCGCCTGCTGCACGAACTGGTCCGGGCTCATCCCGAAGCGCTGCGCTTGGTAGATGATCCGCTGGGTGAGCTCGTCGTCGGAGACCGAGACGTCCTCGGCGTCGGCGATGGTGTCCAGCACCAGCTGGGTCTTGACCGCCTTCTCCGCCTCGGTGCGGGTCTCCGCGTCGAACTCCTCGCGGGTCTTCTCCTGCTGCCCGAGCCATTCCTCGAAGCGCGCCTCGTCGTGGTCGAACGGGTGCACCGCGTCGTGCCGGCGCACCTCGATCTCCGACTCGACGACCTTCTCCGGCAGCGGCACCTCGATGGTCTCCAGCAGCGCGTCCAGGACCTTGTCCCGGGCCTGCATGCCCTGCTGCATCTTCTTGACGCGGCCCAGGCGCTCCCGCAGGTCGGCGACGAGCTCCTCGACGGTGTCGAACTCGCTGGCCATCTGGGCGAACTCGTCGTCGGCCTCGGGCAGCTGGCGCTCCTTGACGGAGTTCAGCACGACCGAAACCTCGGCGTCCTTGCCCGCGTACTCGCCGGCCACCAGCTTCGTGGTGAACGCCTTGGTGTCGCCCTCGCTCGCGCCGATCAGCGCGTCGTCGATGCCCTCGATGAGCTGGCCCGAGCCGATCTCGTAGGACAGGCCGCTGGTCTTGGCGTCCTCGACGTCCTCACCGTCGACGGTGGCGGACAGGTCGATGCTGACGAAGTCGCCTTCCTGCGCGGGGCGCTCGACCCCGGCCAGGGTGCCGAAGCGGGCGCGCAGCGAGTCGAGCTGCTCGGTCACCTCTTCCTCGGTGACCTCGACGTCGTCGACGCTCACCGACAGCTCGCCGAACGCGGGCACGGTGATCTCCGGGCGGACGTCGACCTCGGCGGTGAACGCGATCTCCGCGCCGTCCTCGATCTTGGTCACCTCGATGTCCGGGCGACCGAGGGTGCGCACCTCGCTGCTGTTGACCGCCTCCAGGTACTTGGCCGGGACCGCTTCGTTGACGACCTCGTCGAGCACGGGGCCCCGACCGATGCGGCTCTCCAGCACCCGCGCCGGGACCTTGCCCGGCCGGAAGCCGGGGATGCGGACCTGCTGGGCCAGTGCCTTGTACGCGCGGTCGAAGTTCGGCTTGAGCTCGTCGAACGGCACCTCGACGTTGATCCGGACGCGCGTCGGGCTCAGGTGCTCGACGGTGCTCTTCACGTGGTCTCCTAGTGCGAACGTGCTTGATTCCCGGCGCTGCCAACGGGCGCGGCATACCACCACGTCCAACGATGCCGGGCTGACCTCCGAGTCTATTGCTTCCCGCCGGGGCACACGGCCCGGGGTTGCCACAACCCGCATTGGACAGCCTCACCTAACCATCGGGCGGCCATCCGTGCTTGAGTGGAAACGTGCACCACACCGCAGCCGACGCGGCCACCTGCGCCGCCCTGTCCGAGACGTTCGCCGAGCCGCTGCCCGGCACCGCCGCGGTGGCAGGCAGCTGGCTGTGCCTGGAACAGCGCGGCCCCTGGGGCCACAACGCGCTGGTCCAGAGCCACCTGGACCCCGAGCTGGGACGGGCGCTGTCCGCGCGGACCGACGAGCACGGCGTGCGGATCCAGCTCATCCGGCAGCCCGGCCGGCACGCGGACACCGCCGGCGGCCAGCCGCGCCGGGTGTTCCTCGCGCACACCGCCCCCGGCACCGGCTGGCTGCGGACCACGACCGTCGACAACCCCGTCGACCTGCTCGAACTCGACTTCGGGCGGATCGCCGCCGGCCACCACGACGGCTGGGGCCGACCCGTCGCCGACCCGCTGCTGCTGGTGTGCACCAACGGCCGCCGCGACCGGTGCTGCGCACTGCTCGGCCGCGAACTCATCACCGAACTCGCCGGCCGGCACGACGGCTCGATCTGGGAATCCACGCACACCGGCGGACACCGCTTCGCGCCCGCCGCGGTCCTGCTGCCCAGCGGCTACACCTACGGGCGGCTGACCGCGCCCGCCGCCGAAGCGGTGCTGTCCGCCGCCGCGGCCGGCAAGGTCGTGCTCGACCACTGCCGCGGCCGGTCGTCGTGGACCCGCGCCGGCCAAACCGCCGAACTCGCCGTCCGGGAGCACATCGGCGAATACCTCGCAGACGCCCTGCGCGTCACCGCCGAGGAGAACGGCCAGGTGACGATCGGCCACCAGGACGGCCGCAGCTGGGATGTCGCGGTCCGCGAACACGAACTCGACCCACCGCGCCCCAACAGCTGCGGGAAGAAAGCGGTCCGCCCCACCACCTGCACCGCCGAAACCATCAACGGTCGGCCAACGCACCCGCCGCAGAACCCAACCGCGTGGGCGTCACCGCAGTCATGATCCCGTCCGGCGGCGCCAACTCGGGCGTACCCGACGGCCCCGGCACGCACAACGACACCACGACCAGGAACGCCACGACGGCGCCCAGCACCACGCACACCGCCAAGGCAGGCGGCTGAACGCGGAACCCGGCCACACTCCAATCGCGCACGACGGAGGAATCGGCCGCCCGCGACAGAGCGTTACGAACCACAGCCACCCGCTGCGACGGACGTCACCACGCGCAACCGCCGACGGGCAAAAGAAAACCGGCCACCCACCTGCAGGCGAGCGGCCGGCCGCGACGTCGGGGTGGCGGGATTTGAACCCACGACCCCTCGCACCCAAAGCGAGTGCGCTACCAAACTGCGCCACACCCCGTCCGACGTGCGGCACACCCGGAAGAACCGGGTGCGTTGCGAAGAGCCTATCGCGACCCGCTAAGCTGTGGCACACAAGGTCGCCCAACCCGCGAGGGGCAGGCGAAACCGGCATGCGGGCGTAGCTCAATGGTAGAGCCCCAGTCTTCCAAACTGGCTACGCGGGTTCGATTCCCGTCGCCCGCTCAGAGTTGGGTTTGGTGTGTCTGGTGGCTTCGCCACCCGACCTTTACTCTTCGCCTTTGTCGTGGGGGCCGAGCCCCCCACACCCCCCACGGTGCGGGGTTGTCTCTTCTTTGCTCCTTGCGATTTGGAGCGTTCCCGGCCTGGTTTTCGACCAGCCTTGCCGCTTCGTGGCCGAAGCAGGACATCACCTCCGTCCCTTCCTTGGCAGTCGGTGGTGCCGCTTCGCGGCTGACGTTGGTGTCTTGCCGCTTCGCGGCTGGCGTTGATGGGCCGGCGGGCGGTGATTTCGCGCGAAATCGATGGCTCTTCCTGTCGCGTGCTCTGCCTTCGCCGCCTCTGCGGGTCGGCCTGTGGCGTGGTTCCGGGAGTTCTCTGGCTCGCTCGCTGCTCCCTTCCTGGCTGCTTGGCCGCGGCTTCGGTTGGGGGTTTGTGGTTGTTTGGGTTGTTGGGCGTGATTTTGGGGCTTTTGGGGAATAAAAAGGCTTTGGGTTTTGTCAGGGGGTTCCGGGAGGCTTGGGGCTTGGTCCGGCCCCGACCGCTTTGCGGTCGGGCGGTCGGCTCGTCTGCCGGTGGTCGTCTTCTTCTTTCGATCTTGGGGGTTTTGTGCGGCGGCTCGAATACAAGTGGTTGGTCGGCATCACCTTCGTGCTGGCGCTGATCATGCAGATCCTGGACGTCACCATCCTCAACGTCGCCCTGGCCACCCTGGGGCGGGAGTTCGACGTCGATGCCGCCGCCCTGCAGTGGGTTCTCACCGGCTACATGATCAGCCTCGCCGTCTTCATCCCCTCCTCCGGCTGGATCGCCGACCGGTTCGGCAGCAAGCGGACATTCCAGGCCGCCGTCGTGATCTTCACCTTCGCTTCCGTGCTCTGCGGCATGTCCACCGAGATGTGGCACCTCATCGCCGCCCGGGTGCTCCAGGGCGTCGGCGGCGGCATGCTGGTGCCCGTCGGCCAGGCGATGCTGTTCCGCGCATTCCCGCCCAACGAGCGAGCCAAGGCCGGCGCCGTGCTCTCCATCCCGATCACCGTCGCCCCCATGCTCGGGCCCGTGCTCGGCGGCCTCCTCGTCGAATACGCCAACTGGCGCTGGATCTTCTTCATCAACGTTCCCGTCGGGGCGCTGGCGCTGCTGTTCACCGTTCTCTTCCTGAAGGAGGAGGCGCGTCGCGATCCCGGCCGGTTCGACCTGCCCGGGTTCGTGCTCGCCGGCGCCGGGCTCGCCACGCTGCTCTACGGCCTCGACCAGGGCGCGCAGCTCGGCTGGGGCGAGCCGCAGGTCTGGCTGAGCCTCATCGCCGCGGTGCTGCTCATCGGCGGGCTGGTCTGGCGGGAGCTGACCGTGCGCGCCCCGATGCTCGACCTCCGGCTGCTCACCGACCGGCTGTTCCGCACCGGCAACCTGCTGCTGCTGTGCCAGACCGGCGCGATGTTCGGGGTGCTCTTCCTCATCCCGCTGTACCTGCAGAACCTGCGCGGGGTGTCGCCCATGCACGCCGGGCTCGTGCTGATGCCGCAGGCCATCAGCATGCTGCTGACCACCCAGGTGATCAGCCGGATCTACGGTCGCGTCGGGCCGAAGCGGCTGATCCTGGCCGGGTTCGCCGTGCAGGTCCTGATCGGGATCGGGTTGCAGCTGCAGGGCGTCGACACCTCGCTGTGGTTCCTCGTCGCGTTGCTCGCGGTGCAGGGCGTGGCGATGGGGCTGCTGATGACCCCGGTGCAGACCGCGACCTTCGCCCGGATCTCCGGCCCCTCGATGGGCCAGGCCAGCTCGATGTTCAACGTCAGCAGGCAGGTCGCCACCGCGCTGGGCACCGCGATCGTCGCGACCGTGCTGGTGGTGCTGACCGAACGCGGCATGTCCACAGTGGATCCCGCCGCGGCCGGTCAGGTCGCCGCGGCGCACCTTGGCGCTTACCACGGCGCGTTCCTGGTCTCGGTGGTCTTCGCCGGGCTGGGGTTGCTGCTGGGGCTGGGCGTGCGAGACTCCGACGCGGCGGCCAGCTTGGACGCTCCGGCCGCGAAGGCACGGCAGGGTGAACGCGAGCCCTCGGAAACCGTGAGATAGCTCAAGCTCGCCCCACGCCCGGACCGGCCCGGGCAGTATGTGAGGGGTGACCGACATGCCACACGCCGATCAGGTCCGCAATCACGCCCGCTGGCGCCCGGGCTGGCGCGCCGGGCGCACCGGCTACGCGTGGCTGCTGCCGCTGGCCGACCAACCCGGGCTGCGCAAGCTGGTGAACGACTACCAGTACGCCCTGCGCGACCTGCCGGGCTTCGACCTCGTCCCGCTGGAATGGATGCACATCCTGGTGCAGGAGATCGGTTTCACCGACGAGATCGGCGAAGACCGCATCGAGGCGCTGCTGGCCGCCGCCCGGCCGCGGCTGGCGTCGGTGCTGCCCCTGACCCTGGCGTTCCACCACGCCGTGGTGCTGCCGGAGTCGCTGGCGCTGCCGGCCGAACCGCAGTCGACGGTGCTCGAACTCCGCGCCGCGGTGCGGGAAGCGACCGCCGACGCCATCGGCGAGACGCCGCTGCCCGCGGAGCCCGAGGACGTCGACAAGCACGTGAGCCTCGCCCACTCCACCACGGACGGCCCGGCCATCTTCGCCATCGCCACGCTCAGCGCGACCGCGGTGGAGCCGACCACGGCGAAGGTGCCCTCGCTGTCGCTGGTCAAGCTCAACCGGGACCACTCGTGCTCCGAGTGGGAGACCATCGCCGAGGTCCCGCTCGGCGCCTGACCGAAAACGGGTCGCACGAAAGGCTCGTCGACGGTAGGAACGCCACATGGCGGACCTCACCACGAGAAAACTTTCGGCCGGCGACTACGAGAGCTTCTTCGCGGTGTTCACCGCGGCCTTCCTCGACGACAGCCGGGACCCCGCGATGGAGCGCTACCGCGAGGTCTTCGACACGTCGCTGGCCCACGGGACCTTCGACGGCGACGAGCTGATCGGCGTCGCCGGGCGGTTCGCGCTGGACATCACCGTGCCCGGCCCGGCGCAGTACCCGGTCGCGGCCATCAGCGCGGTCGGGGTCAAGCCGGGCCACCGGCGGCGCGGCGTGCTGACCTCCCTGATGCGCGCCCAGCTCGACGAGCTGCACGACAACGGTTCCGGGCTCGCCGCGCTGTACGCCTCGGAAGGCGCCATCTACGGTCGCTTCGGCTACGGCCTGGCCAGCTGCGAAACCCGCCTGAGCCTGCCCCGCGGCGCCGCATTCCTGTCCACTGTGGACGTCGACGAGCGGAGGGTCCGGGAGGTCGACCGGGAAACCGCGCTGGAATTCGCCAACCGGCGCTACCCGGAGGTGGCCGCCGCCCGGACCGGCTGGCTGTCCCGGGGCGACGGCTCCTGGGAAGTCCGGATGATCGACGACCGCGCCGAGCGCGGCGACCTGGGCCGGGCCCGGTTCGCGCTGCACCCCGACGGCTACGTCATCTACCGGCCCAAGCCCGAGTGGACCTTGCGCGGCCCCGCCTACCAACTGCAGGTGCTGGACCTCGTCGCGGCGACCCCGCAGGCCTACGCCGCGCTGTGGCGGTACCTGCTCGACATCGACCTAGTCGGCGAGGTGAACTGGCCGAAGGCCGCGCTCGACGAGCCGGTGGTGGGCATGCTCGCCGACCCGCGCTCGGCGAGCCGGCAGATCCTCGACGGGCTGTGGGTGCGACTCGTCGACGTCGACCGCGCGCTGCCCGCGCGCCGGTACTCGGCCCCGGTGGACGTCGTGCTCGACATCACCGACCGGTTCTGCCCGTGGAACGCGGGCCGGTGGCGGTTGACCGCCGGCTCCGACGGCGTCGGCAAGCTCGCCCGCACCGACGACCCCGGCCAGCTCGGGCTGGACGTCACCGACCTGGCCGCGGCGTACCTGGGCGGGAACACGCTGGCCGGCTTGGCGCGCTCCGGGCGGATCGCCGAGCTCGACCCCGGTGCGTTGCTCGAAGCCTCCCGCGCGTTCGCCACCGAGGTCGCCCCGCACTGCCCGGAGGGCTTCTGAGCCGACCGCATCCTCGTTCCGGCGGCGTACTGTCGAAATCGACGCGTCCGCCGGAACGGGAGGCCCGGGTGACCGCAACCATCATCATCGTGATCGCCCTCGTGGTGATCGTCGCCGCGGTCTGGTGGTCCCGCCAGAAGGCCGTGGCGCACCAGCAGAATCAGCTGGAGGACGCCAAAGCCGAGGCACGGCGCTGGGTGGAGCGGCTGGGCGGGCAGGTGCTCAACCTGGTCGGCACCAACGAGGCGGCCAAACAGGCCCTCGCCGACGCGGCCGAACGGCACGGGGCGGCGATCTCCCAGCTCGACCAGGCGAACACCGCCGCGCAGGCGCGCTTGACCACGGAGTCCGCGCTGGAAGGCCTGTACTACGTGCGGGCGGCGCGGGTCGCGATGGACATGGATCCGGGCCCGGAGCTGCCCGACCTGTCCGGCCAGCACGGCGCGGGCAAGGTCACCGAGTACCGCGACGTCGAGGTGGAGGGCCGCCACCAGGTGGCGTCGCCGAACCCGACCGAGCAGACACCGCACTACTACCCGGGCGGCACGGTCGCCGGGCGACCGGTGCCGCAGGGCTGGTACAGCGAGCCGTGGTGGAAGCCGGCGCTGGTCGCGGGCGCCTGGGGCGTGGGCTCGTTCGTGCTGATGAGCGCCCTGTTCGGCGGCATGGCGGGAGTCCCGGCGGAAGCCGCGTACGCGGAGGGCTACCAGGACGGCCTGGGAGCCGACGGCGACCAGGGCATCGGCGACCAGGGCATCGACGGCGGAGACCCGGGCGACGCAGGCGGCTTCGACGCCGGCGGCTTCGACATGGGCGGTTTCGACATCTGACGGTTCGGATGCCACCGACGACAACCCGCAGTTTCAATTGAAACAGCGGGAGTTATCCACAGCCTCCCGGCGTGTCGTGGCCCGGCACGCCGGAGAACCGCAATTTCCATTGAAATCGAAGGTTCGATTTCAATGGAAATTGCGCGCCCCCCTGGGAGGGGTGGTGTCAGGTTTCTTGGCAGGTGGGGCACCAGTAGAGCTTGCGGGCCGACAGGTCCGCCATCGCCACCGGCGTTCCGCAGATCAGGCAGGGCATCCCCGCTCGCCGGTAGACGTAGACCTCGCCGCCGTGCCGGTCCTGCCTCGGCGCCCGGCCGGTGACCTCCGGCAGGTGCTCCGGGCGCACCGTGTCGATGCGTCCCACCCGCACCCCGTCGGCCATCAGCTCGACGAGGTCGGCCCAGATCGCCTCCCACTGCTCGCGCCCTAGCGAGCGGCCCGGCGTGTACGGCGGAATCCCGTGCCGGAACAGCACTTCCGCCCGGTAGACGTTGCCGACGCCGGCCAGCACCTTCTGATCCATCAGCAGCGCGGCGATGCTGGTGCGGGAACGCGAGATCCGCTGCCACGCCCGCTCGGGATCGGCGTCGCGGCGCAGCGGGTCCGGCCCCAGCCGACCGCGCAGCGCGGCGACCTCCTCGCCGGTCAGCAGCTCGCACGCGGTGGGCCCGCGCAGGTCCGTCCAATGCGTGCGGCCGACGATGCGCATCCGCACCTGGCCACGGGGCTCGGTCAGCGGGAGCTCGGACTCGGTGAACGTGCCGTACAACCCGAGGTGCACGTGGACGACCCGATCCGGGCCGTACAAGTGGAAAAGGTGCTTGCCGTGCGCCTCGGCCCGCTCGAACACCGAGCCGGTCAGCAGCGAGGCGCTGGTGGCGAACCGCCCCTGCGGGCTGCGCACCTGGACCTCCGTGCCGGCGAACAGGTCGCCGTGCAGCCCGGCGAGCCGGTGCAGCGTGTGGCCTTCAGGCATGTCAACAGTCCGTCCGCGTCAGGCGAGGATCCACAGCACGACCGACTCCACGAGGTAGGCCGCCACGCACCACAGCGCGACGAACAGGCCGCGCCGGACCGGTCGGTCGGGATGCCGGAACACCGCCCCGGCCAGCAGCGAGGCGCACACCGCGAGGACGCCGCCCACGATCAGCCACAGGCCCACCCCGAGCAGGCAGTCGGGTTCGGTGCAGGTCGCGCCGGGGCCGCCGGCGAGGGCGGGCGCGAGCGCGCGCTGCCCGAAGAAGAGCACCAGCACGCCGACCGCGGTTCCCGCCGCCGCCACCAGAGGTGTCAGCAGCGCCGCGGTCGGACGTGCCGGTGCCATGGGATCAGTTGCCGGGCAGGGCCGGGGGCTCGCCGGTCTTCTCGTAGTCGGTGAGCAGGTCGATCCGGCGCTGGTGCCGGCCACCCTCGAAGTCGGTGGTCAGGAACGCCTCGACGATCTGCTCGGCCTCGTCGACGGTGTGCATCCGCGCACCGATGCCGGCCAGCAGCGCGTTGTTGTGCTGCCGGGCGAGCTTCGCGGTCTCGACGCTCCAGGCCAGCGCGGCGCGGGCGCCGGGGACCTTGTTCGCGGCGATCTGCTCGCCGTTGCCGGATCCGCCGAGGACCAGCCCGAGGCTGCCCTCGTCGGCGACGACGCGGCGGGCGGTCTCGACGCAGAACGGCGGGTAGTCGTCCTGGGCGTCGTATTCCGCCGGGCCGATGTCGGTCACGTCGTGACCCTTGTCGGTCAGCCACTTGACGAGGTGGTTCTTGAGTTCGTAGCCGGCATGGTCGGAGCCGATGTAGACGCGCACGCGGGCAGTCTGCCAAACGGCCCACCGCCCCCGCACACCCCGGTTACGCTACCGGCCGTGACCAGCATCGATGTGCACATCGACTGGGCGCTGCCCGGTCTGCGCGCCATGGCGGACCACCCGGTGCTCGTAGTGGTCGACGTCCTGTCCTTCTCGACAGCGGTCGACGTGGCGACGGGCACCGGCGCCCGGGTCATGCCGCTGCGCTGGCAGGACGGGTCGGCACCCGAGGACGTCGTGCTCGCGCGTCCCCGCAGCCTCGACGAGTGGTCGCTGAGCCCGTCGTCGCTTCGTACCCTGACACCGAACGTGCTGCTGGGGCTTCCGTCGCCGAACGGCGCGACGCTGTGCGCCGAGGCCGTCGCAACCGGGGCCACCGTTTTCGCGGGCTGCCTGCGCAACGCGGAGGCCGTGGCCCACGCGGCGGCGCAGGTGGGCGGCCCGATCGGAATCGTCGCTGCCGGGGAGCACCGGGACGACCAGCTTCGCCCGGCGATCGAGGATCTGCTCGGCGCGGGCGCGATCATCTCCGCGTTGCCCGGACGGCGCTCTCCCGAAGCCGAACTGGCCGCGGCAGCGTTCCAGGCCGTGTCGGGCGAGATCGGCGCCATGCTCACCGACTGCGAGTCCGGCCGCGAGCTCGCGGAGTGGGGCTTCGCGCACGACGTCGCGCTGGCCGCCGAGGTCAACTGCAGCGGGCGGGCACCCGTGCTGCGGAACGGGATCCTGACGGCCGGATGAGGCGGCTTCGCGTCCACACAGGACGACCGGGCCAGCTGAGCTGCTTTCGCGCATGATCGTTAGACCATTCGAATTAATGAGCTGATCTGTTCGGCCCATTTGTGCCGCCTGGTGGATCCGAACAGTTTCCCAACACGTCATTCTTTCCGGAACAGGGGGGTTCTGCCGGGGAGGACGCGTGGTTGAAGACATCGGCGCCGCCGAGCGCATGGTCCAGCAGTGGCAGGAACGCGCCGCGGAGAAGGCCGAGAAGTTCGGCCGGATGCAGCAGGAGATCGAGCAGATCGCGGTGACGGAGACCTCCCGCGACGGAGCGATCCAGGTGACCATCGGCTCGAACGGCATCCTGCAGAGCCTGCAGCTCTCCGAGAACGCCAGCAACCGCCCGATGGCGAAGCTCGCCGCCGAGATCATGCGCGCCGTGCAGACCGCGCAGGCGAAGATCCCCGAACTCATGCAGCGCGCGGTCGCCGACACGGTCGGGCTGGAGGACTCCGCCGCACAGCACGTGCTCGGCGAGGCCCGCAAGAACTTCCCGGAACCGCCCGCGGACGAGAACGGACCGCAGGGGCGCGACTCCGGCGTGCCGGAGATGCAGTTCGGGCTGGAAGACGACTACGCGGAACCGCAGCAGCGGCAACAACCTCCGCAACGTCCCGCCACGCCGCCGCCTCCGCAACAGCAGCCGCGGCCATCGCGCCGCCGCCCGGACGACTTCGACGATGACGACTTCAGCGGTGGTTCGTTCCTGCGCTGAGTTCCGCACTGAGGGGAGCCGACGATGGCCGACGAGATGAACGTCGTCATCGAGAACCTGCGATCGCACGCGTCCAAAGTGGATGGTGTCGTCGATCAGCTGAACGTCGCCGTCGACGCGTCGCAGCAGGTGACGATGAACAACGACGCCTACGGGATCCTGTGCCAGCCCTTCGCGCTGATGCTGCAGCCCGTCGAGCAGTACGGCGTCGAGACCCTGCAGAAGGCCGTGGAGGCGATGCAGGACACCGCCGAGAACGTGCGCGGCGCCGCCGAGGACTACCAGTCCACCGACGACGACAACAGCTCGATGTTCAGCGGGATGCAGTGATGGCCGACAATCCGCTCGTCGTAACCGAGGACACCCTCCCGAAGGACCCGAACGAGACGCCCGACAGCTTCAAGGGCGTCGGCATCCTCGAGTCGTACCACGACGTCACCAGCCTCAACGACGAATCCAGCTGGGTGGAGGCGGGGCTCGCCTACGGCGGTGCCGCGATGGAAGTGGCCAGCATGGTCATGGACCCCATCGGCACGCTGGCGTCCTACGGCGTCTCGTTCCTGATCGAACACGTGCAGCCGCTCAAGGAGGCGCTGGACTGGTTCGCCGGCGACCCGGACGGCGTCAAGGCCTACGGCGCGACCTGGCAGAAGGTCTCCGAAGCCGTCAAGCAGGCCGCGGAGGAGTACAACAGCGCCGTCCAGGGCGACACCTCGCAGTGGACCGGCGCCGCCGGTGACGCCTACCGCAAGCACGCCGAGGAGAAGGCCAGCGCGCTCAACGATGCCAGCGAGCTCGCCGGCATCCTGAGCACCGTCGTGACGGTGATGGGCGAGGTCGTCTCGTTCGTCCGCGAATTCGTCCGCGACTTGGTCGCCGACTGCGTCTCGCGGCTGATCACCTACGCGCTGGAAGCGCTGTGCACCTTCGGGCTCGGCACCCCGGTGATCGTCGCCCAGGCGACCGCGTTCATCTCCAAGACCGTCTCGAAGATCAGCGAAGTCGTCCAGAAGCTGGTCAAGACGATCAAGAACGTGGCGCCGAAGATCGCCAAGATGGTCGAGGTCCTGGGCAAGATCCTGAAGAAGCTCGGCAAGGGCATCAAGAAGGTCGTCGACGCCCCCGGCAAGCTCGCCGACAACTTCGCCGAGGGCTCCTGGAAGAAGTTCGACGACGCCTTCGGCACCAACGTCGTCGGCAAGCACAACGCCAGGACGGGCGGCGGCCCGAACATCAGCGGCGACGGCGGGTCCGGCAGCGACGGCGGCTCGGGTTCGGGCAGCGACGGCGGCTCCGGCTCCGGCGGCAACGGTTCCGGGAACGGCTCGGGCTCCGGGTCTGGCGGTAACGGGTCCGGTGGCAACGGATCCGGAAACGGGTCGGGCTCCGGGTCGGGTGGCGACTCCGGTTCCGGCAGCGACTCGGGCTCCGGTAGCGACTCCGGTTCCGGTAGCGACTCCGGTTCCGGCAGCGGCTCGGGCTCCGGTGGCGACGGATCGAACTCCTCCGGCTCCAGCGGAAGCTCCAACTCCGACCCCAGCGGTTCGGGATCCAGCTCGGACGGCTCGGGCTCCGGCGGCGACGGCCGGTCGAGCGGCGGCGATTCCGGCGGCTCGCACTCCGATTCGTCGTCCAGCGGCTCGTCGAGCTCCAGCAGCACGGACTCGGGCGGTTCGCACTCGTCGAGCTCGTCGCCGGACAGCAGCAGGCCGACCTCCTCGCCCGACGGATCCTCGCCGCACTCAGGCGGTTCGAGCAGCAGTTCCTCGCCGGACGGCCCCGGTTCGAGCAGCCACTCCAGCAGCAGCTCCTCACCGGACGGCCCGGGCTCAAGCAGCCACTCCAGCAGCTCCTCGCCCGACACCTCCGGCCCCATCAGCCACTCCAGCAGCAGCTCCTCGCCAGATGGCCCGGGCTCCAGCAGCCACTCCGGGGGCGGGTCCACCGGATCGCCCAGCGGTGGGCACGCGCCGGACAGCCGCAACACCGCTTTCTCCGGCGACCTCTCCGGCAGCCCCAGCGGCGGCTCCAGCCCGCACGGCGGAGGCTCCAGTCCCGACGCGGGTGGCTCGCCGAGCGGCGGCTCCGGCCCGCACGGCGGCGGATCGTCCGGCGGCGGCATGCCTGGTGGCGGCGGGACGCACAGCGGTGGCTCCGGTGGTGGCGGCAGCCACTCGCCGTCGTCCTTCGACCGGCCGAGCAACCCGTCCGGCACGAGCTCGTCCAGTGTGGACGCTCCGGCAGCTCCGCAGACCGCACCATCGCCCAACGCTCCCCGCACCGATCAGCCGAGCGCCGGAGCCCCGGCGGGCGGCGCGATGGGCGGTGGCGCGCACGGCGGTGGGGCCGGCGGCGGTGGCGCCAGCCCGAGCGGCGGCGGAAGCCGTCCGGGTTCCGGAGGCGGCTGGACCGGCACACCGGGCAGCCCCGGCGCGGCCGGACGCCCACCGTCCACTCCGGACGCTGCGCCGCGCCCCACTGCGGCGCCCCGCGGATCGGCGGGACCGGACGCACCGCCCCGCCCGAACGGCGGACCGACCGGCTCTCCCCGACCGACGGGCCCCGACGGCCGCGGGCCGGGAGGCCCCGGCGCGCCGCGCACCGACGCGCCGAACCAGCGCCCCACCGGCCCGAACGGCGGTCCGAGCCAACGCCCCGACGCAGGCGGGCCCGGCTCGAAGCCGGACACCACGAAGACCCCGGACACCACAAAGGCACCGGACACAACGAAGGCACCGGACTCATCCAAGAGCCCGGACCCGACGAAGTCCCCGGACGGCACCAAGTCGCCGGACACGTCCAACCAGCCGGAGTCGAAGGGTCCGGACGCGGACAAGCCGAAGGACGGCGCGGACTCCCAACGCGAGCCCGACACGACGGACAAGCCGAAGGACGGCACCGACTCCCCACAGGAACCGGACGGGCCGGACAAGCCGAAGGACGACGCGGACAAGCCGCACGAGCCGGACGCCGACAAGCCGGAGCCGGGCACGCCCGAGTACGACCAGAAGATCAACGACGGCGCCGACACCCTCGACAACAACCGCACCGATGCGGGGACTTCCGGCCACACCGACCCGAACATGCAGGACCTGGCGCACCGGGTTCCGGACGACGGCAAGCACTTCACCGTCGACGCGCACATGGGCCCGGACGGCCGGATCGACATCGGCGGGCGCAGCTACTCGCCGGACGAGTTCGCCGACGTGCTGCGCCGCTCGGGCTGGGACGGCCAGAGCCCGGTCCGCCTGGTCAGCTGCAACTCCAGCGACTTCGCCGGCGACCTGGCGAAGAAGCTCGGCGTGGACGTCACGGCCCCGCGCGGCCTGGCCTGGACGGACACCAACGGCAACGTCTTCGCCGGCAGCCGAGCCCCGGACGGCGGGCCCACCTGGCCGCCGGACGGCGGCTGGGACACCCACCACCCGGACGGCACGAACTCCCCGGCCAGCGACGACGCCTTCCACCCGTCCCGCGACGGCGAAGACATCGGCGACCGCCCCGACGACGCCGAAGCGCGCGGGGACCAGGAGACGCTCAGCGAAGAGGAGATCGACAAGCGCAAGGCGGCCCTGGACAAACCTCCCCACGACAACAAGTACTACCTCTACGGCGGTGGGCACGAAGCACGTCTGCGCGATGGCCAAAGCGGACCGCCGTTGCGATGGGACGAGAACTCCAACGACTGGGTCCAGCGCGAAGGCACGCTCGAACCGACGCCCGACACGCCTGATCACCTCAGGGACGACCACACGTACATGCGCTGGGTCTACGAGGGTGACCGCCCGGCCATCTCGGATGCGACCAAGCAGAGCGTCTACCAGAACACCGAGATGAACCCCGATGGTTCGTACAAGTGCGCAGCGTCCGCCAAGCCCATCCCGGTGGCCGAGGACGGCGCCGGAAAGCCGCAGTTCTACGAACGCACCGGGACGCCGCCGCAGCTCAAGGAAACGACCCCGCCGGACTGGTACACGCGCGGGGAGGAGCCTCCGTCGCCACCGCACGACAAGTTCACCGTCCCGAAGCAGGAAGAGGTGGACGGCAAGGTCCGAAGCGTGGCGGACATGGGCCACCAGCCGGAGTACGAGTACTGGCGGCAGCGGGAGTTCGCGATCCACCACGACGTGACTCGCGACCAGTACAAGTCGATGTACGACCACCCCGACCACTACCGCCTCGAACTCAAGTCGGAGAACCAGAAGCACAGCCACGAATCGACGGCACCGGGCTTCGGCAAGTACCCGCAACTGTTCGAGAGGCATTTCGGCGACCAGCAGCTGCGACCGATCTCCGCCACTCCCGTCGATCCGCAAACGATCGTCAAGGGAGGACCGAAGCTCGGGGACCCCCGCCGCTGATACGGTCCTGAAACGCTCGCCGGGAAAGCCGCATACTTCCAGGAAGAGGAGCACCTGTGACGAACGCCCAGCAGCCCCCCGAGCTGCTCGACCACCTCGAGCAGCGCCTCGGGCAGGTTCAACGGATCGAGTCGGCGCAGTCGGACCGCGGCAACCGCGGCTACGACCTGACCTTCTACCAGAACGAGGAGCCGCCGGTCACCACCGTGGTCACCAACGGCCTGCGGTTCCAGAAGGTCACCTCGATGCTCCCCGAGGAGCTGGTCTGCTCGCTGCGTTCCGACCAGCAGCACATCGCGCACTACCTCACCGACTCGATCGCCTCGTTGATCATCAAGAACGAGCGGGGCATGGAGTACGGATCGGTTTTCGAGAACGACCAGCCGATCATCGAGGGCACCGAGATCGTCGGCGTGATCGCGCACACCAGCCCGATGTTCGACGAAGCGTTCAACCTCTACCCGGACAGCACCACGCCCCAGCTGCAGATCATCACCTTGGTTCCGGTCACCAAACCCGAGATCAATTTCGTGGGGCGAGAAGGCGCCGACATGCTCTTCGAGGTCTTCCACCTGAACAGGACGAACATCCTGGACGTGCATCGCCAATCGGCCGTCTAGCCACGGCCGCGCGATCAACGAGGTCGCCCATCCGGCCCGGCAACCCTCGGCCACTCGCAGCGACCGAGGGAGCCCTCAGGGCCGGACTACGCCGTCCTGCCCAGGTGGTCGGCCGTTCGGGTCGTTTCCGGCAGGCGGTACTCCGGTGACAGGCGGAGCACCAGGTCGCAGGCCCCGTCGAGGGTGTAGCGGTGGCCGACGGAGACGAACACCGGCTTGACGCCCCGCTGCGTCCGCAACGCCCGGCCGACGACTTCGTCGTCCATCTTCAGCGGCGACCACGCCCCGCGCGCCTCGCCCGGCGGCTCGTAGCGGCCCATCGCCGTCTTGCCGACCCCGATGCTCGGGAGGTCGGTCAGCACGCCCAGGTGGCAGGCCAGCCCGAAGCGGCGCGGGTGGGCGAGGCCCTGCCCGTCGCACACCAGGACGTCCGGCACAACCGACAGCTCGGACAAGGCCCGGAGCAACGACGGCGCTTCGCGAAACGCGAACAGTCCTGGAACATAAGGAAAATCGGTCTCACCGCGCACGACGACACTGTCCACAACGGACAGCGTCGCCACATCGACGACCGTTACCGCCGCGACCAGGCGCCCCGAGTCGTCGCGGTAGGCGACGTCCAGGCCCGCCGCCGTGCGCACCTCCGCGGGCTCGCCGTCGAAGCGCACGAGCGGACGCAGCTTCTCCTGGATCGCAATGGCCTCGGCTTCCGTCGAGGGCCAGGGGTGCGGCTCACGAACTCGGATCACGCACCCGATGCTAGGGCAGGTCCGTGAGTGCTTCGGGTGCTACAGCGCCCCGAAGCACTCACGAGTGCCGTCAGCGCTGGATGGACTTGGTTTCGAGGAACTCCTCGATGCCGTGGCGGCCGAACTCGCGGCCGTTGCCCGACTGCTTGTAGCCGCCGAACGGGGCGTTGGGGTTGAAGCGGCCGCCGTTGACGTCGACCTGACCCGTCCGCAGCCGCCGGGCCACCGCCAGGGCTCGCTCGTCCGAACCGAACACCGCGCCCGCCAGGCCGTAGTCGGTGCCGTTGGCGATCCGCACGGCCTCGTCCTCGTCCCGGTACGGCAGGATCGACAGCACCGGGCCGAAGATCTCCTCCTGCGCGATGGTCATCTCCGGCGTCACCCCGGCGAACACCGTCGGCCGCACGAAGAAGCCCTTCTCCAGGCCCTCCGGACGCTCCGGCCCGCCGGCGACGAGCTTCGCGCCTTCCTCGATGCCCTTGCGGATGTAGTCCACGACGCGGTCCCGCTGCGCCTCCGAAACCATCGGTCCGATCCGGGTGGACTCGTCGGTGGGGTCGCCGACGGCGTACTTCGCGGCCGCCGCGACGGCCAGCTCCACCGCCTCGGCCAGCCGCGACTCCGGCACCAGCATGCGGCTCAGCGCGTTGCAGCTCTGGCCGCCGTTCGGGAAGCAGCCGGCGACGCCGAGCTTCACGGCCTTGGCCAGGTCGGCGTCGTCGAGCACCACGTTCGCCGACTTGCCGCCGAGTTCCAGCGCCACCCGCTTCACCGTCTGCGCGGCCACCTCCGACACACGCCGGCCGGCCCGGGTGGAGCCGGTGAAGGACACCATGTCGACGCCCGGGTGCGCCGCCAGCGCCTCGCCGACCACCGGCCCGGTGCCGTGCACCAGGTTGAACACGCCCGCCGGCACGCCCGCGTCCGCGACGATCTCGGCGAAGATCGCGGCCGTCAGCGGCGCCACCTCGCTGGGCTTGAGCACCACGGTGCAGCCGACCGCTAGCGCGGGCACCACCTTGGCGACGATCTGGTGCAGCGGGTAGTTCCACGGCGTGATCGCGGCGACCACGCCGATCGGCTCCCGCACGATCAGCGAGTTGCCGACCTCCTCGGTCCAGGCGAAGCCGTTCTCCAGCACGTCGGCGATCCCGGCCGAGGTCGCCACCGGGACGCTCGCGTGCACCTGGGTGGCGAACTTGATCGGCGAGCCCATCTCGGCGGTCACCGTCGCGGCGATCTCATCGCGGCGCTCGGCGATCCCCGCGGAGATCCGCCGGGCCACCGCGATGCGCTCCGCGAGCGGCGTGCCCGACCAGCCGTCGAAGGCGGCCCGGGCCGCGGCCACCGCAGCGTCCACATCGGACGACGTGCCAGCCGGTACCGAGCCGATCACCTCCTCGGTGGCCGGGTTGAGCACCTCGATCCGCGCCTCGCCGCCCTCGACGTGAACACCGCCGATGATGTGGCCGGTGTGCGCCATGAAGCCTCCCTGGTCCAACGCAGCAGACATCACAGCGAGCCTGTCACAACAAGCAAACCCCGGGAAACCGCGAAAGGCTGGTGATCAGTCGAACCTGGGCGACTCGGTGCGGGTCCGCTTGAGCTCGAAGAAGTACGGGTAGCTGGCCAGCGCGAGCGCCCCGTCGAACAGCTTCGCCGCCTCCTCGCCGCGCGGGATGCGCGTGATCACCGGGCCGAAGAACGCCACGCCGTCGACGTGGATGGTCGGGGTGCCGACCTCGTCGCCCACCGGGTCCATGCCCGCGTGGTGGCTGGCGCGCAGTTCCTCGTCGTACTCGGTGCTGCCGGCCGCCTCAGCCAGCGACGCGGGCAGGCCGACCTCCGCCAGCGATTCGGCGATCACCTGGTCGAAATCCTTGTTGCCCTGGTCGTGCAGCCGGGTGCCCATCGCGGTGTAGAGCGGCGACAGCACCTCGTCGCCGTGGTGCTTGGCCGCGGCGATGGCCACCCGCACCGGGCCCCACGCCGTGTCCAGCAGCTCCCGGTACTCCTCCGGCAGGTCGCGACCCTCGTTGAGCACCGACAGGCTCATCACGCGGAAGTTCAGGTCGATGTCGCGGACCTCGGCGACCTCCAGGATCCAGCGCGAGGACACCCAGGCGAACGGGCACACCGGGTCGAAGTAGAAGTCGACCCTGGGTCGGGCAGCGGCGGTCATCAAGCCTCCAACGTTCGAGAAGTAGCGGGCGCGTTCCAGCGCGCCCCGTCATGGGTACCAACCCCGGTAGAGCCGTTTGTCTTCCCGCTCGGACCGACACGCCGACGGGGGAGCCTGACCCGCCCGGCGGCACGCCCGCACGCGGACGTGATTTGATGCCTGCGCCAGGTACGCCAGGCGTGCCTGGTCTGACTAGTCCCCGACGAGCAACGAGGTGATCCGTGGCCCCGCCGAACCTCACCCGCGAACAGGCCGAGCAGCGCGCGGCCCTGCTGGAGGTCCAGTCGTACGTGATCGAACTGGATCTCACTGCCGGCGCGGGTGGGCCGGACGTGGAGACGTTCGGTTCCACCACAACGGTGCGGTTCCGCAGCAACCAGGCGGGCGCCGACAGCTGGATCGACCTGGTGGCCGACCGGGTCCGCAGCGCCGTCCTCAACGGAGTCGAGCTCGACGTCTCCGACTACGACGAGTCCACCGGCATCCGGCTGCCGAACCTGGCCGCCGACAACGAGCTCGTGGTGCGCGCCGACTGCGCCTACACCAACACGGGCGAGGGCCTGCACCGCTTCATCGACCCGGTCGACGGCGGCGTGTACCTCTACAGCCAGTTCGAAACCGCCGACGCGAAGCGGATGTTCACCTGCTTCGACCAGCCCGACCTGAAGGCCACCTACCAGATCACGGTGGACGCGCCGGAGTCGTGGAAGGTCATCTCCAACGCCACCGCCGAGGTCACCGGCTCGGCGAACGGCAAGCGGCACGAATTCGCCACCACCAAGCCGATGTCGACCTACCTGGTGGCGCTGGTGGCCGGGCCGTACGCCGAGTGGCGCGACGTCTTCCCCGGCGGCGACGGCCAGGACGAGATCCCGCTGGGCATCTACTGCCGCGCCTCGCTGGCCGAGCACCTCGACGCGGAGCGGCTGTTCACCGAGACCAAGCAGGGCTTCGGCTTCTTCCACAAGGCGTTCGGGGTGCCCTACCCGTTCGGCAAGTACGACCAGTGCTTCGTGCCGGAGTTCAACGCGGGCGCGATGGAGAACGCCGGCTGCGTGACGTTCCTGGAGGACTACGTCTTCCGGTCGAAGGTCACCGGCTACCTCTACGAGCGGCGCTGCGAGACGGTGCTGCACGAGATGGCGCACATGTGGTTCGGCGACCTGGTCACCATGCGCTGGTGGGACGACCTGTGGCTCAACGAGTCGTTCGCGACCTGGGCCAGCGTCCTCGCGCAGGTCGGCGCGACCCAGTACGACCACGCCTGGACCACGTTCGCCAGCGTGGAGAAGTCCTGGGCGTACCGCCAGGACCAGCTGCCGTCGACCCACCCGGTGGCCGCCGACATCCAGGACCTGCAGGCCGTGGAGGTCAACTTCGACGGCATCACCTACGCCAAGGGCGCCTCGGTCCTCAAGCAGCTGGTCGCCTACGTGGGCCTGGACAACTTCCTGGCCGGGCTGCGGGTCTACTTCAACCGGCACGCCTGGGGCAACGCGACCCTCAACGACCTGCTGCGGGCGCTGGAGGAGGCCTCCGGCCGCGACCTGTCGTGGTGGAGCGCGCAGTGGCTGGAGACCACCGGCCTGAACATGCTGCGGCCGCGGTTCACCACCGACGACGAGGGCCGGTTCACCTCGTTCGAGGTCGTGCAGAACGGCGCCCGGCCCGGCGCGGGCGAGCTGCGCACGCACCGGCTGGCGATCGGCATCTACGACGACGAGGGCGGCAAGCTGGTGCGCAAGCACCGCGTCGAGCTCGACGTCACCGGCGAGCGCACCGAGGTCCCCGACCTGGTCGGCGTGCACCGGGGCAAGCTCGTGCTGGTCAACGACGACGACCTGACCTACTGCTCGCTGCGCTTCGACCCGGAGTCGCTGGCCTCGCTGATCGACCGGATCGGCGACATCGACGAGTCGCTGCCGCGGGCGCTGTGCTGGTCCACCGCCTGGGAGATGACCCGCGAGGCGGAACTGAAGGCGCGCGACTTCGTGACGCTGGTGCTGGGCGCGTCCGTGGACGGCGGCATCGGCGCCGAGAGCGAGATCGGCGTGGTGCAGCGGGTGCTGCTGCAGACCCAGACCGCGCTCGCGTCCTATGTGGACCCGTCGTGGCAGGGCGAGGGCTGGCGGCGGTTCTCCGGCCGGCTCTTCGAGCTCGCCCGCGCCGCCGAGCCCGGCTCGGACCACCAGCTGGCGTTCGTCAACTCGCTGGCCGGCTCGGTGCTCTCCGCCGAGCAGGTCGCCGAGCTGCGCGGCTGGCTGGACGGCTCGGCGCCGCTGGCCGGGCTGGCCGTCGACACCGACCTGCGCTGGCAGCTGCTGCAGGCGCTGGTCGCGCACGGCGCGGCCGGTGAGGCCGAGATCGACGCGGAGCTGGAGAAGGACCAGACCGCGACGGGCCGGCGGCGCGCGGAACGGGCGCGGGCGCTGATCCCGACCGCCGAGTCCAAGGAGAAGGCCTGGCAGCGGGCCGTCCACGACGACCAGCTGCCGAACGCGGTCAGCGACTCGATCATCGCGGGCTTCCAGCACCCGGCCCAGCGCGAGCTGCTGGCGCCGTACGTGCGGCGCTACTTCGACGAGATCGACGAGGTCTGGCAGCGCCGCTCCAGCGAGCGGGCCCAGCCGACGGTGATCGGGCTGTTCCCGTCGTGGGCGGTCACCGACGACACGGTCGCGGCCTCGGACGCCTGGCTGGCCGGCGAGCACCCGTCGGCACTGCACCGCCTGGTCTCGGAGGGCCGCGCGGGCATCGTGCGCGCACTGGCGGCCCGGGAGTTCGACCGCTCCTGAGCCGATCGGTCGAGGGGCACCGGCGACTTGAACTGGTCGCCGGTGCCCCTTTCGCGTTGGGCGAGCTTCCGTGTCGAGTGAACACGAATCGTGTCGAAATGGACACGGCGAGTAAGATTTCGTTGTTCTGCCCGACGTGAGGGGGCGTCGATGCCCGAGCTGATCACCGCCATCGCCCAGCTGCTGTGGCCGTTGATCGCGCTGCTGGCGATCGTGGTGTTCCGGCGCGCCATCGGGCGGGTGCTGCGCACCGCCGAGAAGCGGGAGCTGGAGTTCGAGATCGGCGGCCAGAAGCTCACCATGCACGAGCTCAACGATCAGCAGACCGAGATGATCCAGGACCTGCAGCGGCAGCTGAGCATGCTCAGCAAGGAGCTGGCGGACCGCGACCGGGTCGGCATCCCGGCGGAAACCCCGCAGCCGCTCCCGGTTCCGGCCCTGCCCGAGGCGCCCGAGATCTCCGGCAACGGCGACGGCCACATCGAGGACGAGGTGCCGCCGGCCGGTTCGGAACCGCTCGCGGTGCTGTGGGTCTCGGAGAAGCCGGAGGCGCACGCGATCCTGGCGGAGCAGCTGAGGGACAACGGCGTGCGGGTGACGATGACGACGAACAACGACGCGGCGCTGGCGGAGCTCTCACAACGCCAGTACCGGTTGATCGTGGAGGACATGGGCCGCAAGGAGAACGGCCGGTGGCGCCCCGATGCGGGCCTCGCGCTGCTGCGCGAACTGCGCGACCTGGGCGTGGACACCCCGGTGATCGTGTACAGCACCCAGCGCGCCCAGCAGCAGTACGGCGACCAAGCGCGACGGCTGGGAGCGGTCGGCACGACGTCGTCGGCCTACGAGATGTTCCAGAACCTCCAGAGCTTCGACCTGCTCTGAGCCTTCAACGGACGACGGGGCCGTGAATCCCCTGGGGCCGCTGCAGCGACCAGAAGACTCACGGCCCCGTACCTGAAGATCCGTGAACGCGACGTCGAACCCGGGAGCGGGCCCTAGTGGCGGGCTCGGGACTGTTGGTAGCTGGTGCCTGCCGTGTCGGCCAGCATGCGGAGGGCTCCGATGAGGCCGTCGATCAGCTCGCCCTCCTTGAAGGACGCCACCATGCTCATCGCCGCGAGCTGGCAGCTGCGGTCCGGGATCCGCCGGTGCGCTTCCTCGCCGGTGACGATCTCGAACTTCTGCTGGCCGGGCGACACCGCGATCAGCACGCCGTCCCCGGCCTGCGAGCCGAGGTTCGCGTGCAGTTCCTCCGCCTGCTTGCGGGTGTCCTCGCCGAGGTCGCCGAGGTAGATCGCGAACTCCAGCCCGGTGCTGCGACTGGACAACGCCAGCGCCTCGTCGAGCCGCGCGAGCTGGCCCGGGCCGAACGGCAGCCGCGGGCGGTCCGGTTCGACGTGGCGCGCGATGGACAGCCGACCGGTGGCCATCATCGCTTCGCCGACGCCGAGCTCACCAGCGTCCACGGCGGATCGCTCCGCGATCTCACCAGTTGCCACGTGCGCCTCCCCGAGCGGTGCTCGGCCGCGCGTCTGCCGGCGCGGCCTCCGAATCCACGTCTGCCACCGGCACAGCGGTGTTCACGCCCACCGGGTTGGCCACCCAGTACACCGGCGCGAAATCCCACTCCTGCCCCGCGCGGTAACGCGGACGGGTGAGCCTGGGCCACATCGCGATGAGCACGATCAGGCCGTAGAGGGCCGCTGGGATCACCGCCAGGTAGAGAACAGTCTCCGCCACAGTCACGCGAGTACGGTATCCGATGACCGCCGCTCCGTGCGCCCGCCCTGTGGCGCGCGTGATCGGCGTCGGTAACCGTCGTCGACCCCCGGCCCGGACACGTTCGAGTGATCCGAAGGCCGCCGTGAGCGCCCCGAGCGCGGTTCCCGCTGGTGGAGAGCGAATCGGGCGACACCAGGAACTACGTACGGTTACTAGTCAAGAGTGTTATACATCACTTAAGGTAACTCGTTCAGAGTAACTAGTGCCCCCGAATGGGGTCCAACCAGACGGTTGCAATCCACGGCGACTTGGCGGCTTGTTCCCGAGGGTTCCTGCTCCTAGTTTTTCACCTGTATGGGTCTTGCATATTTGATCACATGCGTTCAAAGCGTCATTTGAATGCGGGAGGCACACTATGTCGATCATCGAAACCGCCACTCAGAGCAGCGCCATCACCCTTCCGACGATTGACCAGCCACTGCTCGAACACGGCGTCCGGATCAGCGGCCGAGACCGCGGCGTGCGCATCAGTGGACAGCAGGGCGTGCGGATTTCCAACGGGGTGCGGATCAGCCGCGGGGCGCGGATCAGTGGTCGACAGGGCGTTCGGATCAGCGCGCAGCACGGCGTCCGGATCAGTGCATGCGTTCAGGGCGTTCGCATCAGCAACCAGAGCGGAGTCCGCATCAGCAACCAGAGCGGTGTGCGGATCAGCGGGCGGCAGCAGGGCGTGCGGATTTCCAACGGGGTGCGGATCAGCCGCGGGGTGCGCATCAGCGGGCAGAGCGGAGTCCGCATCAGCGGGCGACAGCAAGGCGTGCGCATCAGCAGCCAGAGCGGTGTGCGGATCAGCGGGCGGCAGCAGGGCGTGCGGATTTCCAACGGGATGCGGATCAGCGGGCGGCAGGGCGTGCGGATCAGCTGATCAGGCTCGCCGCAGCGGAACCGCCCGCCATCTCGCGGCACCGCAGCTCGACGGCCGGCCCGACCGGCGCGTCAGGCCGCGGACTCACCGAGGTACGGCAACCACAGCGGGTCCGTTTCGGACAGACCCGCCAGCAGCCGCCAATGCCGCCCGCGCGGCGCGTGCGGCGCCACCGGCAGGCGCCAGCCCAGCTCGCTCAGCGTCTTGTCCGCCTTGCGGTGGTTGCACTTGGTGCAGCAGGCGACGCAGTTCTCCCAAGTGTGCGGCCCGCCGCGACTGCGCGGGACGACATGATCTATCGTTTCGGCGCGAGCACCGCAGTACACGCACCGGTAGTTGTCCCGCAGCATCAGCGCGGCACGGGTCAACGGCACCCGGCCGCGGTACGGCACTCGCACGAAGTTGCTCAGCCTGATCACGGACGGGACCTCGACGCTGGCGGTGGCGGAGTGCAGCACCATGCCTGCGGAGTCACCGTGCACGACCTCGGCCTTGCCGCAGACCAGCAGCACGATCGCCCGGCGCAGCGGGAGCGCGGTCAGCGGTTCGAAGGTGGTGTTGAGCAGCAGCACCCGGCGTTTTCGCCAGGACGACGCGTGACCGGGAGGCCGGTCGGCCTGCGGCGGCGACGTGCCGGCGCGGCTCGGCGGGCACAGCGGAGCCCGCGGCGCGAGGCTCGTGGCCTTCAGCGCCGGTTGTCGGGTCGGTTGTCGGTCGGGCACGCGACCACCTCCACCGGTGTCGGGCATAGTCGAACATAGAACCCCGCCCGAACGCACGTGTGATTCGACACTCGGCGTCGAGTGATCGATTACCGCCATCATTCCCGATCATGCGCCCGTAGAACAACGCTGATCGTTCCGGGTGATTCGATCGGCGTTTCCGGGAAAATGATCACTCCGAGATCAACGAACGGTCGGCGGATGCACGTATCGTCGCTGCCGTGACCGACGTGCAAGCAGCGCAGCTGACCTACCCCGGCGCCGACCGCGACGACATCGTCGAAGACCTGCACGGCCACCAGGTGGCCGACCCGTACCGGTGGCTGGAAGACCCGGCCGAGCCGCGCACCGAGGCGTGGTCGGCGGCACAGGACACGCTCGCGCGGACCTGGTTGGACGCGTTGCCCGGCCGGGAGGCGATCGCGGAGCGGATGCGGTCGCTGCTGTCGTCCGGTTCCGTCTCGGCGCCGGCATGGCGCGCGGGCCGGGCGTTCTTCACCCGCCGGGAGCCCGAGCAGGAGTTCCCGGTGCTGTACGTGCGCGAGGCCGACGGCACCGAGCGGGTGCTGCTGGACGTCACCGAGCTGGACCCGTCCGGGCTGACCACCTTGGACAGCTGGACCCCGAGCCTGGAGGGCGACCGGCTGGCCTACCAGATCTCCGTCGGCGGCGACGAGGAGTCGCTGCTGCACGTGCTGGACGTCGCCACCGGCGAACTCCTCGAGGGCCCGATCGACCGGTGCCGCTACTCGACGATCTCGTGGCTGCCCGGCGGCGAGGAGTTCTTCTACATCCGGCGGCTGGCGCCGGAACTGGTGCCCGACGGCGAGGAGCAGTTCCACCGCCGGGTCTGGCGGCACCGGGTCGGTTCCGGCCCCGACCAGGACCTGCTGGTGCACGGCGAGGGCCTGGACCACACCTTCTACTACGGCACCCGGGTGTCGCGGGACGGCCGCTGGCTGGTCATCGAGGGCAGCCCGGGCACCGCGCGGCGGGATTCGGTGTGGATCGCCGATCTCGCGGCCGGCGACGTCCCCGAGCTCCGGCAGGTCGTGGACACCTCTGACGGCTACCGCGTCGGCGCCTGGGTGGAGCGCGACGGCCGGCTGTACGTGATGACCACGCTGGACGCGCCGCGCTGGCGGCTGTGCGTGGCCGACCCGGCCCGGCCGGAGCCGGCCAACTGGACGGAGCTGATCGCCGAGGAGCCCGACTCGGTGCTGGAGGCGGTGCGCTGGTTCGACACCGGCGACGGTGACCCGCAGCTGGTCGTGCTCCGCACCCGGCACGCCGTGTCCGAGGTGACGCTGCACGACCCGGCGACCGGGCGGCGGACCGCCGAGGTCCCGCTGCCGAGCACCGGCCAGGTCACCTCGCTGACCACTGTGGACGAATCCACCGACCGCGACCGGGACCGGCTGTGGATCGGCTGGACCGACTTCGCCACCCCGCCCTGCGTGCACGCCTACTCGCGCCGCACCGGGACCACCGAGCTGGACCAGCAGGCGCCGGGCACCGTCGAGCTGCCCGCGGTGCACACCCAGCAGGTCACCTACCGCTCGCTGGACGGCACCCCGGTGCGGATGTTCCTGCTGAGCGCGAACGCCGAACCGGACCGCCCGCGGCCGGTGTTCATGACCGGCTACGGCGGCTTCTCGCTGTCCCGCGAGCCCGGCTACACGCCGTCCGCGCTGGCGTGGGTCGCCGCCGGCGGCGTCTGGGCCCTGCCCTCGCTGCGCGGTGGCGGCGAAGAGGGCGAGGAATGGCACGTCGCGGGCATGCGCGAGCAGAAGCAGCACACCTTCGACGACTTGCACGCGGCGGCGCAGCACCTGATCGACGAGGGCTGGACGACGTCCGAGCAGCTGGCGATCTCCGGCGGTTCCAACGGCGGCCTGCTGGTCGGGGCGGCGCTGACGCAGCGCCCGGACCTCTACCGGGCGGTGGTGTGCTCGGCGCCGCTGCTGGACATGGTCCGCTACGAGCAGTTCCTGCTGGGCCGGACCTGGAACGACGAGTACGGCACCGCCGACGACCCGGAGGAGCTGGGCTGGCTGCTGTCCTACTCGCCGTACCACAACGTGGCCGACCAGACCGACTACCCGTCTGTGCTGTTCACCGTCTTCGAGTCGGACTCCCGGGTCGATCCGAACCACGCCCGCAAGATGTGCGCGGCGCTGCAGCAGGCCACCAGCTCGGCCCCGGCGAAGCGGCCGATCCTGCTGCGCAGGGAGACCGAGGTCGGCCATGCCGCGCGCTCGGTGTCCCGTACCGTGGGGCTTGCGACCGACCAGCTCGCCTTCCTCGCGGAGGCCACCGGACTCGCCCTTGACTGAGCCCCGAACTCGGTCCCGGCGGTCAGCTGTTCGGGTCTCGTGCGCAGCGGGGTGCGCACGATGCTCGAGTCTGTCGGTTGCCCACCCGGTGATGTCGCCCCAAAGCACCGGCACCCCCGTGCCGGGTAACCACCGCGGGCCCTGAACGACAGCATGGAGACCCCCGACCCATGGATCTGCCGCTTATGACCCAACCGACCTGTGCCCAGGACTCGTTCTGGTGCGAAACGATCTCCCAGTGGACCGGCAACCAGTGGCTGGCTTCCTACGCCGAGCTGCTCATCGCCAAACCCCTGAACATCCTGCTCATCCTGATCGTCGCGTTCATCGTGCGATGGCTGGTGCACCGCACCATCAACCGCCTCACGCAGGGCAACGGCCAGCCCCCGAAGCTGCTGACCCCGCTGCGGGAGCGCCGCGCGGACACGCTGACCGCCGAGCTGCTGTCGGAGCGCCGCCTCCAGCGGGCGCGGACGATCGGCTCGGTGCTCAAGTCGATCGCCTCGCTGGTGATCTACGGCCTGGCCGCGATCTACGTGCTGCAGGTGCTGAACATCCAGATCGCGCCGGTGCTGGCGTCCGCCGGTGTGCTCGGTGTCGCCGTCGCCTTCGGCGCGCAGAACCTCGTCCGGGACTTCCTGTCCGGCATGTTCATGCTGGTCGAGGACCAGTACGGCGTCGGTGACGTGGTGGACCTCGGCGAGGCCAGCGGCACCGTCGAGGCGGTGGGCCTGCGCGTCACCACGCTGCGCGACATCAACGGCACCGTCTGGTACGTCCGCAACGGCGAGATCCTGCGGGTCGGCAACTCCAGCCAGGGCTTCGCCGTGGCCGTGGT
Source organism: Saccharopolyspora sp. NPDC045941 (assembly GCF_056431445.1). Taxonomy (NCBI): domain Bacteria; kingdom Bacillati; phylum Actinomycetota; class Actinomycetes; order Pseudonocardiales; family Pseudonocardiaceae; genus Saccharopolyspora; species Saccharopolyspora sp. NPDC045941. The sequence continues at coordinate 129,865 of NZ_JBWKKU010000001.1, read as the reverse complement.
GGACTTCCCCATCTCGCACACCAGCGATGTGCAGAAGGCCATCGAGGTCGCCGCGAAGGTGGCCACCGAGGCGACGTCGCGGGAGCCGCTGTCCAAGGACGTGCTGAACCCGCCCGAGATGCTCGGCGTGGACCAGATCACCTCGGACACCATCACGCTGCGGCTGACGACCAAGGTCCGGCCGGGCCGGCAGTGGTCGGTGCAGCGGCGGCTGCGCGCGGAGATCAAGCGCGCTTACGACGAACAGGACATCGAGCCGCCGTACCCGTACGGCCGCCCGCTGCCGCCCTCGCCGGTGATCTGATCTCGACCGCCGGTCACCGGGGTCGTGCGCACTTCGGACCGCGACAGCGGTCCATCGGGCACACGGCCCCGGTGTGAGGCGTTCGGCCACAGGGCCGCCCAAAATCGAAGCCGCCCCTGAGAGGATGGAGCCGTGACTTCCGTGGAGACCTTCTACCAGCAGGTCGGCGGCGAGGCGACCTTCCACCGGATCGTGGCGCGCTTCTACGAGGAGGTGGCCAAGGACGAGCTGCTGCGGCCCCTCTACCCGGAGGAGGACCTCGGGCCCGCCGAGGAGCGGCTGCGGCTGTTCCTGATCCAGTACTGGGGCGGCCCGCACACCTACTCCGACCGGCGCGGTCATCCGCGGCTGCGGATGCGCCACGCGCCGTTCAAGATCGGCCCGGCGGAGCGCGACGCGTGGCTGCGCTGCATGCGGATCGCGGTCGACGAGGTCGATCTCCGGCCGGAGCACCGCGACCAGCTGTGGCAGTACATGGAAATGGCCGCCAACAGCATGATCAATTCGTGGTTCTGAGCAGAAGGACCTGGTGATGCGGCGGGCAGACGCGCTGGCGGGCCACGGCGAGCGGCCGTGGTGGTGGGATGCGGTGTGCTACCAGGTCGACGTCGGTTCGTTCGCCGACGGCGATGGTGACGGGATCGGCGACCTCGCCGGGCTGGCGGGCCGGCTCGGCTACCTGGAACTGCTCGAGGTCGACGCGATCGTGCTGGCCGGCGCGGCCGGGCTGGATCCGGCGGCGGGTCCCTTCGCCGAGCTGCTCGGCGAGGCGCACGACTCCGGGATGCGGGTGATGCTCTCGCTCGACGTGGATCCCGCGCGCGGCGACCCGGCAGCGGTGTTGTTGCCGTGGCTGGAGCACGGGGCCGATGGTTTCCACCTGGCCCCGCGCCCCGATCCGGGCGATGCCATCGGCGCCGCGCTGGCCGGTCACCAGGATCGCGTGGTGATCGGCAGCGGCCCTGGCGACTGGCACCTGTCGTTCAACCTCGACCTGGCCATCGCCGGTTTCGACGCCGACCAGGTCCGCAAGGCGATCACGGACGTGCTCGCCGCCCCCGGGCCGCGCCCGGCGTGGGCGATGGCCAGCCGCGACACCCGGCAGAGCCGGGACGACGCGGCGCTGACGCCGGTGCGCGCGATGGCGTTGGTGCAGTTGGCGCTGCCCGGCGCGGTCTGCCTGCGGCACGGCGAGGAGCTCGGCCTTCCCGGGACGCAGCGCGTCCGGATGCCGTGGGAAGGCGAGCAGCCGCCGTTCGGCTTCTCCGCCGCCGACGCCGACTGGTCGTCGGTCCCGGCGGATTGGGTGTCCTTCACCGTGGAGGCGCAGCTGGAGGACGAGGCGTCCACGCTGTCGCTGTACCGGCACGCGCTGGAGACCCGGGGCACGCATCCGGCGTTCGCCGGCGACGAGGTCGAGTGGTTCGGCGCGCCGGCGGGATGCTTCGCGTTCCGGCGCACCGGCACCACCCTGATCTGCGCGTTGAACACCTCGCCGGAGCCGGTGCCGCTGCCGCCGGGCGAGGTGCTGCTGTCGTCGCGACCGGTGGGCCCCGGGGAGTTGCCGCCGGGCACCGCGGCCTGGCTGGTGTGAGTCCGGCCTCCAAAGGCGACCGGGCGCGAGTGGGCCGGAACGGGTGGCGGTAAATTTTGGTAAAACCATCCCGCTGACACCCACTGGATGCTATGACTGCCGTCGCGCCAGCGCTGAGCTCTCCTCGGACGGAACGCACCCGTCGGCTGGTCGGCATCGACATCGCCAGGTTCTTCGCGGTGTTCGGGATGTTCTGCATCCACTTCGGCGTGCCGTTCGCGCACGGCGACGTGGAGGTGTGGATCGCGCAGTTCTCCAGCGGCCGGTCGACCGCGCTGTTCACCCTGCTGGCCGGGGTGTCGCTGGCGATGATGACCGGGCGCAGCGAGCCGCCGACCGGAGAGGCGCTGCGGCAGGCCCGCATCCGGATCGCGGTGCGCGCGTTGCTGTTGCTGGTGGTCGGCCTCGCGCTGGCCAAGGCGACCGCGGCGACGGGCTTCCTGCTCACCGTGATCATCCCGTTCTACGGGCTGTACTTCCTGCTCGCGGTGCCGTTCATCCGATTGCGGGCGCGCGGGCTGCTCATCGCCGCGGTGGTCGCGGCCGCGGTCGGCCCGCAGCTGTCGTTCGTGCTGCGGACCTGGATCTCCGGGGACACGCCGATGCGCGCGATCGTCGACGCGGTCGACCTGGTCGACCCGGCACACCTGATCGCCGACGCCGGGCTGTTCGACCTGCTGCTGCTCGGCTTCTACCCGGCCGCGTCGTACCTGCCGCTGGTGCTGGCGGGGATGGCCGTCGGGCGGCTGGACCTGCAGTCGACCAAGGTGCGGTGCTGGCTGGCCGCGACCGGGCTGGCGGTGACGACGGTCGGCTACCAGGTGTCGAGCTGGCTGGTGGAGACCGTCGGCGGGGTGCCGCAGGGGCAGATCGAGGGCACCGTCCCGATCGAGCACCCGGAGTGGCTGGTGGCCGCCGCCGCGCACAGCGGCACGACCTTCGAGCTGCTCGACTCCGGCGGCATCGCGCTGGTGTTCGTCGCGGTGTGCCTGGAGCTGGCCGATCGGACTGGGCGGCTGCTGAAGCCGCTGGCCGCGGCCGGTTCGATGGCGTTGACGCTGTACGCGATCCACGCGCTGGTGCTGGCCTGGCAGATCGTCGTCGGCGGCTGGCCGCTCAGCGGCGTGCCGGACACCCTGGCGCAGCTGGCCAGCATGGGCCCGGCGCTGCCCACGGACGTCCCGAACATGCCGGCGTTCCCGCGCGACGGCCACCACCCGGACGGCGTGGTGGCGTTCGTGAACACCTACATGCCCGAGGTGTTCCTGATCTTCTCGATCGCCTTCCCGCTGATCTGGCGGCGGTTCTTCCGCCGCGGGCCGCTGGAGGCGGCGGTCAGCGAGAGCGTCCGGCACATCACCGATCACCTGTTCCGGCGGCGCTGAGCCCGGTTTCGGCACCGGAGGGACTTTCGCCTCTTAACAGCCGCGCGGCGCGCATCGTTGCGTGGACGGATGGCGTCGCTCATCCGGAGGTGATCTCGAATGAATTTCCGGCACCGGACCGACAACGCATCCGACGCGGTCGGAATCCCACCCGCGCTCGGCAAGGCCATGGCGAACTACCGCTCCCTGCTCGACGAGCTGGAGGCGGGCAGCATCGACGACTCGACCTTCCGCCGCCGCGCGCTGGGCATCGGGCTGATCGTGCGCGAGCACGACGCCTGGATCCTGGACCTCTCGACCGAGCGGTGGTGGCGCTACGACGGTGTGGCGCTGTCGAGCATCCGGTTCGGGGAAGCCGAGGACTGAGCCATGTCCAAGCCGACCGATCCGGCGATCCTCCGGGAACGCCTCGACCACCTGGCCGGCCTGGTGCGCGAGGCGGCCGACCCCTTTCCGGCCGAGATGGCCGGACCGCTGTCGACCAGCCCGCTCCCGGTGGCGGCGCTGCAGGACCACCTGGGCAATGCGACGACGTGGCTCGGCCGGGTGTGGGCCGGGTTCGCGCGGGACGGCGCCGCGGTGCGGCGGTGGCTGGTGGACGAACCGCTGGCCTCCCCCGTCCCGGGCGAGGCGCTCCGCCCCCTGCCGTTGCGGAGGCAGTTCCGCCTCTCGCTGGCGACGGCGGCGTTCGGGGCCGCCGTGGCGGCGGCCAGCTACACGCTGACGGCGCCGTTCCCGGACCCGTTCCTCGGCCTGATCCCGCCGGGCCTGCTGGACCGGCTTCCGCCGTTCGCCGAGAGCACCACGCCGGAAGCACCCCGGTACTCGCCCGACGCGGCGACCCCGGAACTGCCGCTGGCCGGCCAGGTCCCGGGCACTCCCCCGCCGCCCGCTCCGCCCCCGTCCTCGGGTGGTCAGCGGCCGCCGGGCGCGCCGCTCGCGTCGGGCACGCCGGGCACGCCGGGCACCCCGGGGACACCGGGGACGCCGGGGATCGGCACGTCGGGCGTCAGCCCGGGCACTCAGGGCACGAGCGGATCGGACGAGACGGTGACCAAGGTGCCGGTGCAGGCTCCGGGAACGACCGAGGACACCGGTGCGCCTCCGGCGAAGCCCGTGGCCCCGGGACCCGTCGCCCCTGCGCCGATCACCGAGACCACCACGGTGCCGACCACCACGACGAACCCGACGACCACCGATCCGCCGACGACCACGACGCAGGAACCGACGACGGAGCCGACGACGACCGGAACCCGTCCGACCACGACCGAGCCCACCACCACGGCGACGCCCACCAGCACCGGCGAGCCGACGGGCACCACCGGTCCCGGCACGCCTTCGGAGCCGCCCAGCGGCGACTAAATCGTGAATCATTCTCAGGTATTGGGAAGTTCCGGCCGGAACCTTGCCGCCGGGCACTGTGATCGTCTTCACTCCCTACTCATTGGTAGGCGAATGGTGGAGGCGCTCAGATGGGTCGGTCCGGGCTTGCACGCAGAGCTGGTGCGATCGCGTTGTCGGCATTGACGGGCCTGTCGCTCGGCGCCGCACCGGCGACCGCCGAGCCCGGGTACCGGCACTACGTGGCCCTCGGCGACTCCTTCACCTCCGCCCCGCTGGTCCCGTGGATGCGCCTCGACCCGCTGCTGTGCGGGCGCTCGACGAACAACTACCCGGCGCTGCTGGCCCGCGAGATCGGGCCGGCCGAGTTCACCGACGTCAGCTGCGGCGGCGCCGACACCACGGACATGCTCCGGGCCCAGGACTGGTACGCCGGGCCGCAGTTCGACGCCCTCGACGAGGACACGGACCTCGTCACGCTGGGCATCGGCGGCAACGACCTGGGCGTCTTCGGCGACACCATCGCCACCTGCACGGCCCTGCGCGCCGCGGACCCGACGGGATCGCCGTGCCGCGACCACTTCGCCGATGACGACGGTGACGACCTGCTCCGCCGCATCGAGATCACCGGACACCGGGTCGCGGACGTCGTCGAGGGCGTCCAGGAGCGCTCGCCGGGCGCGAAGATCCTGGTCATCGGCTATCCGCGCATCGTGCCGGAGACGGGCTACTGCCCGGACGTCCTCCCGCTGGCCGACGGCGACTACCGCTACGCCGACGAGATCGAGCAGGCGCTCAACGCCGCCATCGAGGGCGCTGCCGAGCGAACCGGCGCAACGTTCGTCGACACCTACGGGCCGTCGCTGGGCCACGACGCCTGCGCCACCGGCGGGGCGGCCTGGATCAACGGCCGGCAGCTGCGACCGGACGCGGCGCCGTACCACCCGTTCGCATCGGCGATGGCCGCGGAAGCCAGCATCATCGCGAATGTCCTCAATGGACAAGAGCCCGATGTCGCGGAAGCCGAACGAGCCGCGACCCGAGCCGCCGAAGAGACCAAGGACCAAGCGGAACAGGCCGTACCCCAGGAGAAAGCGGCCCGGGCCGAGGTCGCAGAGCACCTGGCGACGGTCGAACGCTGAGGTGTCGTGAGCCCTGGAACGGCGGTCGCCGACGCGCTCCCCGCAGGCCGCCTCCACCCGCTCGACGGCCACCCGCACGACGCCGCCCCGGAGGTCCTCGGGCAGTTCTTCAGCGGGGATCCGGCGGCAGGTGGACCGTCATGATCAGGCTGCACGCTTCGGTGCCCGCGCCGCGGTAGGCGTGCGGGGCGTCGCCGTCGAACGTCGCGGTCTGCCCGGCTTCGACGGCGTGCTCCTCGCCGTCCACCACCAGGGTCATCCGGCCTGCGGTGACGCTGATGGTTTCCACGACTCCGGCCTGGTGCGGGTGGCTGGGATACTCCTCGCCCGGCTCCAGCCGCCAGCGCCAGAGCTCGACGGGGGCCGGGCCTGAGGTCGTCAGGACGAGCCGGGCCTCGCCGCCCCGCTCCCCGGCCCACAGCGGCGCCACGTCGTCGGAGGACACGACGCGGACGCGGCCCTCGGGCGGCCCCTGCATCAGGGCGGACACCGAGATGCCGAGGGTGTCGGCCAGCCGGACCAGGGTGGCCAGGTTGGGGTTGCCCTGGGCCTTCTCCAGCCCCACCAGGGCGCCCTTGCTGACCTGGGCGCGCCTGCCGAGTTCCTCCAGGGAAAGACCCGCGCGGACGCGGGCCGCCCGGACGTTGTGCGCGACCGTCCGCAGGGCTGCGGCCGTCTCGGTCATCTGAGCACCATCCTCAGGGCTGGACCATTCCAATGAACTTCGCGGTCGGTTGATTGAACGACGTGGTCAATCTGTTGTACCGTGTAGTCGTTCCAATGAAATGGTAGGGGATTCGTCGTGTTCGCTCTGCTGCTGGCCGTCGGCAGCTCGCTCGCTTACGGGTGCGCCGATTTCCTCGGCGGCCTCGGCGCCCGCAAGGCTCATGTGCTGCGCACCGTGATGATCGCGGCCCCGGCCAGCCTCGCGGTCGAACTGCTGCTGTGGCCGCTGCTCGGCGCCTCGTTCGGCACCGCGACCTTCGCCTGGGGAGCGGCCTCGGGGGTCGCCTCGGCCGCCGCGTTCGCCCTGCTCTACCGCACCCTGGCGATCGGCCCGATGAACGTGCTGTCGCCCGTGACCGCGCTGGTGTCGGCCGCGCTGCCCGTCGGCGTGGGGCTGCTGCAGGGCGAGCACCTGGCCGCCGCCGGAATGGTCGGCCTGCCGCTCGCGCTGGTGGCGGTCGTGCTGGTCAGCGCCGGGCACGGCGAGAGGTCGTCACGCCCTTCGCGCACTGCGCTGCTGCTGGCTTTCGGCGCGGGCACCGCCATTGCGCTCCAGCTGGTCTTCTTGCACCAGGCACCATCCGACAGCGGGGTGGCTCCGCTGCTCGTGGGGCGGGCGGTCTCGTCGGCGGTCGTCCTGGCCGCAGCGGCGCTGATGCGCCGCAGGCTGGGGCCGGAGCGGCCCGCATACGCGATATCGGCGGCCGCGGGCGCGCTGGACTCGGTGGCGAACCTGCTGTTCCTGCTGGCCGCCCGGAGCGGCGATCTCGCCGTCGTCGCGGTGATCGTCGCCCTCTACCCCGCCAGCACGATCCTGCTCGCCCGCGGCGTGGTCGCCGAGCGGATCCACCGCGGCCAGCTCGTCGGCCTGGGCACCGCAGCCGTCGCCGTCAGCCTCCTCGCCCTGACCTGACCAAACCCACCCTGTCGACGAGATGACCCCGCCGATCACCTCCGCGACCGATTCACCCGGCGACCGCGAGGACCAGCGATGCGACGGCCATGGCGAGGAAGACTCCCGGGGCCGCGATGGTGCTGACCTGCCGGGCCCGCGCGTGGGCGACGATCGCGCCCACGTAGAACGCGACGAGCCCGATCGCGGCCGCGACGCCGATGGCCTGGAATCCGAGCAGGCCCAGCAGGAGTCCCACCGCGCCGGCCGCCTTGAGCGTTCCCAGCACCGGCAGCCACGACCGCGGGACGTCCACCTTGGCCGAGTTGGCGAGGACGAAGTCCGCCTTCGCCAGGTCCGCGACGGCGATCCCGGCGTTCGCCGCGATGGTGACGACCGTGACGACGACGTAGGTGATGAACATGGTTTCTCCTCGCTAGTCGGTGATGTGCAGCCGGGCGAGGCGGGCGGGATCCCCGACGACGTCGTAGTGGACGATTCGCCCGGCCGCGATGCGGAAGAGCAACGCGATGCGCGGGCCGTGATCGGCCATGACCGCGATTCCGGGCCGCCCGTTGATCGACACCACGCGCGCTTGCCGGGCGTTGGCCCGCAACGCCCGCGTCTCGTCGACGACGGTTCGCGCGCCCGGCACCCGCAGCTCCGCGCCCGGCGGAAGCGCCTGCGGATCGGCCGTTCTCGTCACCTCGGGGTGCAGGACCTCGACGAGGCCGTCGATGTCGCCCTGCTGCGCCGCTTTCAGGAAGGCGGCCACGACGTGCCGCGCGGCGCCGGGATCGGCATCCGCCGCACCGGCCGGCCGCACCCGCGCCCGCGCGCGGCTGGCCAGCTTCTTGGCCGACCCGGGCGTCGTGCCCAGCACGTGCGCCACCTCGTCGAACGGCGTGCCGAACACGTCGTGCAGGATCAGCGCGACCCGTTGCGGCGGCATCAGCTGGTCGAGCAAGATCGCGATGGCCTCGCTCAGGTCTCCGGCGAGGAGCGCGACCTCCTCCGGGCCACCGACGGGGTCCGCCGGTTCCGGCATGTCGGCCGGCTCCTGCGGAGCCTCGCGCGATCGGCGCAGGAGGTCCAGGCACAGCCGGGTCACCACGGTGGTCAGCCAGGCAGGCAGGTTCTCGATGCCATCGACATCGGCCCGCAGGTGCCTGATCCACGCCTCCTGCACGACGTCCTGGGCATCGGCATCCGACCCGAGGAGGCGGAACGCCACCGCGAGCAGGTGCGGTCGCTCGCGGTGGAACACCTCGTCCCCGCCCGACGCCGTTTCGAACCCGAACATGCGTTCTTCGCCTCCCGCCACGCACAGCTCCTACCCTTCTGACGGGCGAGCGACGCAAAAGGTGACTCACCCACGCGGGGCGTCGTGGAGCGGAGCTCAGCCCTGGGTCTGGGTGCTGGAGACGGCGCAGGAGTCGCACCAGAAGCCGAAGAGCAGCTCTTCGAAACCCATCCGGCCGAACGGCGTCGGGCCACCTTCGATGGACACCAGGAACGGCATGAAGTTGCCGCACACCGGGCAGATCGGGTGCGTCTCCGGCGACGGCCAGCGCGGCAGCCCGCCCACCTGGTGCTTCGTCCTCGGCAACGCCGGGAGGCTCACGCCGTGCTGGTTGGGGTGCGGCTCCAGGACCAGCGACCGCTCCCCCGGGATCAAGCGGGATTCGCCGCTGCTCGGCCCCAGCGGGTTGAAGTAGACCTCCGGGCCCGCCGGGGTGAAGCGCACGGTGATGCGATCCACTTCGGCGCAGTCGCAGGTGAACCAGTAGAACGACGGGTCCCGGCTCAGCGCGTTCGGCATCGCCTCGGCGGAAAGGGTCAGGATCCGTTCTGCGGGCATCCGGCAGTCCGCGCAGAGCGGAACATCCCCGCCGGGGCCTCCGCCCATGACGTGGGGGCTCTCGCCGGCATCCGCCACGAAACCCAGGAAAGCGGGCGGGAAACCCGCGGGCTTCCGGGTGTCCGGCAGGCGGCCGGCCAGCGGCATCAGCCAGTCCCAGTCGTCCGGATCCGCGACCTCGTCCACCACGGACTCGATGAGATCGGCGGCGTGCGGGGTGCGGATCAGCGCGAGCGTCCAGAGGTCGTTCAGATCCTGCTCCGCTCGCCACCTCTCCAGCAGCGTGTCGGCGAACTCGTCGGGCGCGCCGGACAGCAGACTCCGCTTCATCGCAGCGCTTTCGACGCGGTCGGCGTAGGGCCGGAGGCGTTCCGGGCGGTGCATCGCGATGGTGAAGACGACGCTGGACACCGGGGAATTCGGGTCCGGCGACGCCAGGTGGTCCTGGATGAACGCGTCGATCAGGGCATCCGGCATCCAGGGCACGAGCCTCGCCGCCGACGCCGCGACTTCACCGGCACCGCGCAACCTCTCCGCCACGCGCGCCTTCTCCTCGCGCGCCCCGTGGATCAGCTCCAGGTAGGCGGCGACGAACTCGGAGACGCGGCGATCGGAGGTCGTCATGAGGCACTCGACCGCCGCCGGCACCCCGCGATCTTCCGACTGCGCCAGGAAGGCGATGATGCGCTCGTCCTTCTCCGGCACCGACAGAGCCGGATCCAGCGCGATCCGCTCGATCTCCTCGGTCGCGCCCATGTCCGCCCCACTTCGCCACGTCTGATCGGCATCGAGTCTAGGTCCCGGTTCACCGGTCACGTTCTCCCTTCGCCAGGTGTCGACGTGGTGGAGCACTTCGAGCGATTCGGGAGGCAGTCTGTGGACGTGTACGAAGCGGTCCGGAGTCGACGGGCGGTGCGGGGCTTCACCGACGAGCCGGTGCCGAAAGAGCTGCTCGCGCGCGTCCTCGCCGCTGCTGCCCGCGCGCCGTCCGGAGGGAATCTCCAGCCGTGGAAGGCTTTCGTGCTGACGGGAGCAGCGCTGGCCGAGGTGAAGAAGCGAACCGCCGAGCGCCTGGCCGCGGGAGATCCCGGCGACGAGCGCGAGTTCGAGATGTATCCGCCCGATCTGAAATCCGCCTACCACGAGCGCCGGATCGCCGCCGGTGAGCAGCGCTACGCCGCACTCGGGATCTCGCGGCGGGACGAGCAGGCGCGACGGGAAGCCGTTGCCGCGAACTGGAATTGCTTCGGGGCTCCGGCCGCGCTGTTCTGCTACATCGACCGCGGCATGGGCTCGGCGCAGTGGGCCGACATGGGCATGTACCTGCAGACCGTCATGCTGCTGCTCCGCGCCGAAGGACTGCACAGCTGCCCGCAGATGGCGTGGTCGGTCTACCGCCGAACCGTCGCGGAAGTCGTTTCGCCGCCGGACGAACTCGTGCTGTTCTGCGGCATGTCGATCGGATTCGAGGACATCTCGGCGAAACACGCCCGCATCGACCGCGCCCCGCTCGCCGAGACCGTCACCTTCCTCGACTGATGACGGACGCGGATTCCGCCGCACCGCACCGAGAACTGGCATGAACCTGCTTTGCCGGTGTTTCGCCGCCCGCGCCCGTGCTCTGCTCCCTTCCGCTTCGCCATGCTGTGGAATGGCTGTGGTGGGCCGTGAACCGGTTCAGGAGAACGGATGTCCGACTCGTCGAACGGACGCCGGAAGGCGAACGAACCGTGCTGAGATCTCCAGTTTCAGGACGATCTTGTGCGTCCTGCCAGGGGCTTCACACCTGGAGCGCGATGAGACCCGCGTTCGTCGGCTCGAATCCGCAGGCGTCGAAGTAGAACGCCCGGAGGTCGTCGTCGAAGTCGACGTGCAGCCATTCGCACTGCGCCGCCCGGGCGCCCCGGACGGCCGCCGCAACGAGTCCGGCCCCGATCCCGGATGGCGCAGTTCTCCCCGGACCACGGTGTCCAGGACGAAGGCGTGGACACCACCGTCCCACGCCACGTTGACGAAGCCGGCCGCGGGTCACAAAGGTGCACGTCGATGAGGTGTCGCATGCGCCGCAGGCGCATAACCCACTTACGACACTCGCACCGCCGCGGTTCCCTCGGCGAGGACGGCCCCTCCGCCGTGTATTGGACATACATCAGGAGGGGCACCCACAGACCAGGAAGCCTCTGAGGTTCCGCCACCCGCACCGCCACGCAAAACGAGGATGGAAAAACCTCAATTGAAACTGCGGGCCCGTCAGACCAGCAGTGGGAGGAGGGCGTGGCGGCGGCGGACCACCGCGCCGTAGCGGGAGTCCAGGCGGAGCCAGGCGTCCGTCGCGCTGACCCGGACGATCTCGGACTCCGCCGGCTTCGGCACCAGGAAACCCATGCCCGACAGCACGAACAGGCAGCGCAGCGGGACCTTCACCTGATAACCCGCGCCGCTGACCGTGAAGACCTCCTGGTCCAGCAGGGAAGCCGGCGGTGTCCCCTTCGGGCCGACGTTGTCCTTGGCCACGTCGATGCCGCGCTCCGCGACCTCGCCGACCAGCTTCGCCGGCAGGTCGTCCACCCGCTGCCAGCCCACCGCCGGCGGCAGCTCCGAGCGCCACAGCAGATCCCGCGGCGGGCCCGGATCCATCACCGGGGCGCCCGCCACCGTCAGCGTCGCCAGCAGTTCGTTGCCCGACACCGTCAGGTCCGCCGGCTCCACCTCGCCCTCGACCGACCTGGTGGACAGGGCGTCGAACGGCGTCGCCGCCCAGACGTCGACGCGGCCCGTGCCCGGCCGGTTGCGCAGGCGCACCAGCGCCTGGCCGTCCAACCGCACCGCGCGGGCGACGAACGCGCCGAGGTCCTCGCGCTCCACCGCATCGGGCATCCGCAGCTCAGACACGACCCAACTCCGGCTTCTGCGCATCGAGCTGCCACTCCGCCAGGAAGTCGCGCTCCTCCTTGGTCATCCGCCGGGGCCGCCCCGCCCGCAGGTCGTAGGGCACCATCAGCGTCTCCGCGGTGGCGACCGCTTCCTGCGCGTAGGCGGTGTAGTCGACGATGAACGACGCGGCCTTGAGCTCGCGCACCGACATCTGCACCTGCAGCGACTTCGACGCGTAGACCAGCGGGCTGTGGTAGTCGATCACGATCCGGGCCACCACCATGCCCTCCGCCATGCCGAGCAGGCCCTGCCGCTCCGCCTCGGTGAACAGCAGCTCGGCCCGCGCCTCCTCCAGCAGCGTGATCGTCCTGGCGTGGTTGACGTGACCGAACGCGTCCATGTCGGACCAGCGCAGGGCCACCTCGGCTACGAACGCGCCCACCGGCGAGCTTCCTTTCTGCCGTTCGGGTGGCTTGCGGCCGGTGCGACCGCAAGCCACCCGATCATGCCGTCACCGCACCATGCTGCGCAGCTGGCGGGCCGCCACCGACAACGTGGCCAGATCCAGCCGACCGGAGTTCTTGATCTGCTCCAGCGACGAGTTGGCCCGCGCCAGTCGCGACTCGTTGGTGGATTCCCAACGAGCGATCTTCTCCTCCGGGTCGTCCTCCGGATCGCTGGTCCGCAGGACGTCGATGGTGATCGCACGCAGCAACGCGTAGAAATCATCCCGCAACGCCAACCGGGCCAGCGAGTGCCACCGGTTCCCGCGCTCCAACTCGTTGACCGCCAGCAGCATCCGCTCGACGTCGAGGTGCTCGGCCAGCGAGTAGTACAGGTCGGCGCTCTCCCGCGGGCTGCGCTCGGCCGCGACCCCGGCGTCGCGCTCCGCGAGCTCGGCGATCTCCCGGACGTCCAGCAGCGCGAACGAATCCAGCAGCACACCGACGCGTTCCGCCACGTCCTCCGGGACGCCGGCCGCCGTCCAGCGGTCGATCATCTCGGTGGCGCCCTCGGCCGCCCGGCCGCGCAGCAGGCCGCGCACCGAAGCGGACAGCTCCGCGACCACCGGCTGGAAGCGGGCGATCTCGGCGCCGATCGCCAGCGGCTGCGGCCGGTTGGTCAGCATCCAGCGCGCCGCCCGGTCCAGCAGGCGGCGGCTTTCCAGCACCAGCTCGTCGGCCACCGAACTCGGCACGGAGCCGCCCAGCGCATCGATCTGCGCCCACAGCTCCTGCAGCCCGAAGACCTCGTCGACCACCGCGAACGCCCGCACCGCGTCGGTCGTCGAAGCGCTGATCTCCTCGGACAGCCGGTACGCGAAGGAGATGCCGCCGCCGTCGACCATCTCGTTCACCAGCAGCGTCGTGATGATCTCCCGGCGCAGCGGGTGAGCCGCGATCGCGTCGGCGTAGCGCTCCCGCAGCGGCTTCGGGAAGTACTCCGGAAGCCGGTTGCTGAACGCCTCGGTGTCCGGCAGGCCGCTGGCCAGCACGTCGCGCTTCAACGCCAGCTTGACGTGCGCCATCAGCGTCGCCAGCTCCGGCGAGCTCAGGCCCTCGCCGGCCTTCTCCCGGTCGCGGAACTCCTTCGACGTCGGCAGCGCCTCCAGCGCGCGGTCCAGGCCGGCGTTCTTCTCCAGCGCCAGGACCTGGCGGGCGTGCACCGACACCATCGGGGCGGCGTGCGCCCGCGAGATGCCCAGCACCGCGTTCTGCGCGTGGTTGTCGGCCAGCACCAGCTCGCCGACCTCGTCGGTCATGTCCGCGAGCAGCTCGTTGCGCTGCTCACCGGTCAACCGCCCGTCGGCCGCCAGGTGGTCGAGCAGGATCTTGATGTTGACCTCGTGGTCGGAGCAGTCCACCCCGGCGGAGTTGTCCAGCGCGTCGGTGTTGACCTTGCCGCCCGCGCGGGCGAACTCGATGCGGCCCAGCGACGTCAGACCGAGGTTGCCGCCCTCGCCGACGACCTTCACCCGCAGGTCGGCGCCGTTGACGCGGACCGCGTCGTTGGCCTTGTCGCCGACGTCGGCGTGCGTCTCGGTCGCGGCCTTGACGTAGGTGCCGATGCCGCCGTTCCACAGCAGGTCCGTCGGCGCCAGCAGGATCCGCTTGATCAGCTCGGCCGGCGCCAGCTTGCGCACCGACTCGTCGATGCCCAGCGCCTCCCGGATCTGCGGGTTCAGCGGGATCGACTTCAGCGACCGCGACCACACACCGCCACCGGCGCTGATCTTGCTGCGGTCGTAGTCGTCCCAGGTCGACCGCGGCAGCTCGAACAGCCTGCGGCGCTCGGCGAAGGACACCGCCGGGTCCGGATCGGGGTCGATGAACACGTGCATGTGGTTGAACGCGGCCACCAGCCTGATGTGCTCGGAGAGCAGCATGCCGTTGCCGAACACGTCGCCGGCCATGTCGCCCACGCCGACCACGGTGAAGTCCTCGGACTGGGTGTCCACGTCGAACTCGCGGAAGTGCCGCTTGACGCTCTCCCACGCGCCCTTGGCGGTGATGCCCATCGCCTTGTGGTCGTAGCCCACCGAGCCGCCGGAGGCGAACGCGTCGCCCAGCCAGAAGCCGTAGGACTTGGCGACGTCGTTGGCGATGTCGGAGAACGTCGCGGTGCCCTTGTCCGCCGCGACCACCAGGTAGGTGTCGTCGCCGTCGTGGCGCACCACGTCCTTCGGCGGGGCCACCTCGCCGCCGACCAGGTTGTCGGTCAGGTCCAGCAGACCGGAGATGAACATCCGGTAGCAGGCGATGCCCTCGTCGAGGGTGGCCTTGCGGTCCACCGCCGGGTCGCCGGTGGGCATCGGCGGACGCTTCACCACGAAGCCGCCCTTCGCGCCGACCGGCACGATCACCGCGTTCTTCACCGCCTGCGCCTTGACCAGGCCCAGGATCTCGGTGCGGAAGTCCTCCCGCCGGTCCGACCAGCGCAGACCGCCGCGGGCCACCGAGCCGAACCGCAGGTGCACGCCCTCCACCCACGGCGAGTACACGAAGATCTCGAACTGCGGGCGCGGCTCCGGCAGCCCCGGGATCTCCCTGGGCTCCAGCTTCAGCGCCAGGTAGGAGCGTTCCCGCTCCCCGTCGGCGGCGAAGTAGTTGGTGCGCAGCGTGGCGCGGATCAGGCTCAGGTAGCTGCGCAGGATCCGGTCCGCGTCCAGGCTGGTGACCTCGTCGATCAGCTTGGTGACCGCGTCGGTGAGGTCCGCTTCGCGGGTCGCCCGGTCGTCGGCCTCCAGCGCCGGGTCGAACCGCGTCTCGAACAGCCTGACCAGCGTCGTGGTGGTGAGGCGGTGCGCCAGGATGGCGTCCTCGATGTAGTCCTGGCTGTAGGCCACGCCGACCTGCCGCAGGTACTTGGCGTAGGCGCGCAGCACCGACGCCTGCCGCCAGTTCAGCCCGGCGCGCAGCACCAGCGCGTTGAACCGGTCGACCTCGGCGTCGCCGAGCCAGGCCGCGCGGAAGGCGTCCTCGAAGCGCTCCCGCAGGGTTTCCAGCAGGCCGTCGCTCGTCGCGGTGTCCAGCGTCGCCGGGTCCAGCCGCAGCCCGAAGTCGTAAATCCAGAACTGCTGGTCGGTGTCGCCGACGATGACCTCGTAGGGCCGCTCGTCCACGACCTCGACGCCCATGCTCTGCAGCACCGGCAGCACCCGCGACAGGGTCACCCGGCCGCCGACGTAGAGCTTGAAGCGGCGCTGCCCCGCGCTGGCGTCGCGCGGCGCGTAGAACGACATCTTCAGGTCGCGCGGACCCGACAACGACTCCAGCCGCCGGAGGTCCGCGAGGCCCTCGCTCGCGGTGAAGTCCTCCTTGTATGCCTCCGGGAAGCTCGACGCGTAGCGCTGGCCGAGCTGGCTCATCGCCTCCGACAGGCTGCGCCCCGCGTGACCGTCGCGGCCGCCGCCGGACTGCTCGGCGTCGACCTCCTCGATCATCTGGTCGTCCCAGGTGTGGATGGCGTCGGACAGCCGTTGCTGGATGCGCACCAGGTCCGGCTCCACCTGGTCCTCCGGATCGGTGTGCACCACGAAGTGCACCCGCGCCAGGGTGGACTCGCCGACCCGCGTGCTGTACTCCAGGCCGGTGCCGTTGAGCTCCTCCAGCAGCACCTCCTGCATCGCCAGTCGCGAGCTGGTGGTGTAGCGGTCCCGCGGCAGGTACACCAGGCAGGAGTAGAAGCGGCCGTAGGCGTCGCGGCGCAGGAACGGCTTGAGCTTGCGGCGCTCGGCCAGCGCCAGCACGCCGGTGATGGTGTCCTGCAGCGTGTCCGCGTCGGTGGAGAACAGCTCGGTGCGCGGGTAGTTCTGGATCTCCTCCAGCATCCGCTGGCCGGAGTAGGACTCCATCGGGAACCCGGCGCGGTGGATGATCTCCCGCACCCGCCGCTCGATGAACGGGATGTCCAGCACGTCCTCGTGCAGCGCGGTGGTGGTGAACAGTCCGAGGAAGCGGTGTTCCCCGGTGACGTTCCCGGCCTCGTCGAAGGTCTTGACGCCGACGTAGAACGGGTGCACCGGACGGTGCACTGTGGACGGTGCGCTGGCCTGCGTGAGCACCAGCAGGTCCTTGGACAGCGCGCTGGCGCGGGCGTCCGGCCCCGCGGTCAGGCTGCGCGCGGCGACGCTGTCGCTGCGCAGCACGCCCAGTCCGGAGGCCAGCACGGCCTGCAGCGCGGGCTCGGTGCCGTCGTCGACCAGCTCGTAGTGCCGGTAGCCGAGGAACGTGAAGTGCCCGTCGGCCAACCACCGCAGGAGCTCGGCTCCATCGTGGACGTCGGCGCCCGGCAGCGGCGGCGGGGTCCGGTCCAGCTCGTCGGCCAGCGACCGGGCGGTGGCGTGCATCCGCTCGGTGTCCTCGACGACCTCGCGCACGTCGTTGAGCACGTCGGCCAGGCCCTGCTTCAGGTCGGCGATCCGGTCGGTGTCGACGACCCGGTCGACCTCGACGAACATCCAGCTTTCGGCCATCGCGTCGGCGGGCGGGGCCGCCGGGTCCGCGCCCGGCAGCACCTCCAGCAGCTCGCCGGCCACGTCGCGGCGCACCACGACGATGGGGTGGATGATGCGCTGCACCTCGGCGCCGTAGCGGCCGAGCTCGGCGATCACCGAATCCACCAGGTACGGCATGTCGTCGGTGACGGTCTGGACCACCGTCGCCTGACTCCCCCAGCCGTCCTCGGCCCGATCCGGGTTGAAGATCTGCACCAGCGGGCGCCCCGCGACCCGCTCCGCGGCGAGCCGGTGGTGCGACCGCAGTGCCCCGACGAGGTCGGCGGGCTCGTCGTCGACGAGCTCCTCGGCGGGCACGTGTCGGTAGTAGGCGCGCAACAGCTCGGCGAGTTCCGGTGCGGACTCAACCGCTCTGTCCAGCAGACGGCGCTTGGCCAGTTCGGGGTTCTCGGACCGCTCGCCGACCGCGTCGTCCCCAGCGACTCGCGGGCGTTCTCCGGTCTTCAACTGTCCGGGATTCGAGGTCATCTTCAGGCAGCTCCACGCTTGACGGCACCTCTTTGTGCCAACAGGTTCCACCTTAAGACTGCCAGTTCCAGCGCCGGGCAGAGGGCGGTAGCGCGGTCGGGCACGTGAAAAGCGGCACAATGATCGATGACTTTGACGTTTCAGAAAACGGTCTTGATCGCGATTCGCAGCCGGCCACCGGAAGGTGGCGTGGAATGTCGCGCGTCACGTCCGCGCAGGCCGCGGTGCACGTCGGCGCGCGTCGGCGCATTCGGACCAAGTCGTTGCGCCGCTTCGGCGAAACGGCTTCAGAACAGCGGATCCACCGCCGTGGAGTCGCCCGCCGCCCGGCGGTGCCGAGGGGCCACGGCCGGACCAAGATCGTCCGATGTGGACGATCGAGCGGAACGGGAAACCTGGGAACGGCCGGTGACTCCGGACACACGCGCTTCGCTGTGCCGGCCCGACGGCGCGGCCTCCTCGACCTCGGGTTGCTCGCGCCGACCGCTCTCGTAGGCCATCAGCGCCTCGGTGAGCAGCTCCGCGAGGCCGATCTTCTCCGCTGCCCCCGCATCCGCCGCCGGTGGTTCCACCTCGGGCAGTGTTGCGGAAGGTGTCGTTGCGACGGGCGGTTCCGGGGCCTCGCGGTCGCCTGCCGGTTCGGGCGTTCCCGCGGCGAGCGGTGACGGCTGCGGTTCGACGACCGGGAGGTTCGGCTCGGTCGCCCAGTCCTGGTGGTGCCTGCCGAGCAGCTCCGCGGCGGGAGTCGGCGATGTGACCGCGGGGGCGGACGGTTCTGGTGGTTCGATCGGTTCTGGTGCTTCGGCAGGTTCGGCATGCCTGGCGCGGCGGCGGCCCGGGCGGGGCTCCGCGGACAGTTGGAGACCGGCGCGGATCTCGGCGAGCGACTTGCCGCGCGATCGGCGGCCGCCTTCGCGCTGCCCCGTCCCCGTCGCCGAAGCCCCAGCCGACTCGGCCGCCGGCTCGTCCGCCGCCGACGTGCCCGGGGTCAGGACGTCTGCCGGCGATGTCTGGAACATCGGGGGCTCGGTCGCCGGGGCGGCTTCACTCGCTCCGTAGGACGGTTCGAGTGGCAGCGCGTCGTCGGCCCGGTGTCCGCCCGGCCGTTCGGCGGCGGGTTCGGTCGCCGTCGGGTCCTGGCCGTACTGCGATTTGAAATCGGCTCGCGGCGCCTCCGGCAGCGGATCGGCCACCGGGGAATCCGCCGCCGATCCGGTTCCCGGCCAGTCGCCCGGCCCGGCCGGCGCCCCGATCACCGGCATGATCGTGGTGATATCCGCAGTGCTCGAGTCGCGGCCGGCAGCGGCCGCCGTCCGGCGGAGATTGTCCAACGTCGCGGCGAGCGCGCTCGTCTCGGCCTGGAGACCTGGGTCACCCGGCTGGTCCTGCTGCGGCTCGTACGCCACAGGCACCTCGGGAATGGTGCGCTCGGCGCCGGACAGCTGGCCCGAGGCTTCCGAAGGCCACCAACTCGCCTGCGACGAGGCCGACGCCTGCTCGGTGTGCTCTTCCGGCTCGGGCTCCCCGCCGGGAACGCCCTGTTCGGCGAGCGGCGGAAGGGCAACCCTCTCGGTGCGTGCGAACTGGCCTTCCTCGGCCTCCGTCGTCTCGGTGCGTGCGAACTGGCCGCCACCCTCGGCCTCCGCCGGCTCGGCGGCCGGGAACGCCGCCGCACTGGACTGGTCCGCCTCGGGCTCGGCCGGTTGGATCGTCGACGGGTCGAGCACGACCGTCGGCTGCGCCGACTCCTCGGAAATCCGGGGCTCGGGCATCTCCTGCCGACGGCGCCCGCCTTCGCTCTCTCCTGCGGCCCTGCTGGTAAGCGTCTCCATCAGTCGACGCGCCGCGTCGTGCGCATCCCCGTGCTCGGGCTTCGCGTGCTCCGATTCGGCCTGCTCGACAGCATCCTGCTCGGGCTGACGAGGTTCCGGGGGCCAGTACGCCGGCTGCTCCGGCACGACCGCTCGGGCCCCAACCGGATCGGGATCCTGCGGCACCGGCTCGTGCGGTACGGGCCGAGATGGACCGCTCGAACGCGGAGGCGCCTCGACATCGCCCGCGAGCACCGGGTACTCCGCGAGCAACCGGACCCGCGCGTTGTGCACGGCCGCGCGCCAGCGCCGGTCGGCGGCGTACGCGCCCCGCAGCGTGCGAAGCGCTTCGGGGAACTCCGCTCCTCGTTCGTGCACATGGGACAGGGCGTTCAGCGCCTCAGCGAGCAGCCCGTCCAGCTTGTGCCGCTCCGAGATGGCCGCGGTGTCGTTGAGCGTCCGCACCGCTGCGCCGTGGTTGCCGTCCGGCAGGTGCACGCGCGTCGCCATCGCGAGCCCCAGCCAACCGACCGGCCCTGCCGCCGCGGCGCGAACCGGCTGTGCCAGCACGGACTCAGTCGCCTGGACGGCCTCCGGACGGCGCCCCAGCTCCAGTAACGACTGCACCCGCTCCAGGACGAGACGGGTCCGGATCTCCCCGCTGTCCGCGGCCGGATCGCCGAGCTGCCTGAGCAGCGCAAGACCAGCGTCGGCCGCGGCGACGGCCTCGCCGAACTCGCCCAGCCTGCGGTGATGCCCCGCTCGCGCAGCGCGAACCCGAGCTTTGAGCAGCCGGGCGGTGTCCCTGCTGAGACCGCACGTCTCGTACAGCCGCTCGGCCTCGTCGAGCGCCTCGGAGCGCTGCCCGTCCTGCTGGTGCGCGGGCAGCGACGCGGCCAACGCCAGCAGGGCGTGCGCCCGCACTTCGGGCTCGATCCGCTCCTGCTCCAGCACCGGGTTCAGCACCCGGACCGAGACCTCGCAGTTTCCCGCGCTGCGCGCGCACCACGCCAGCTCGACCCGCAGCTCCGCCACGACCTCGGCGTCACCCGCGGCCTCCGCGTCTCGGACCGCCGCGAGCGCCCGGACGGTTGCCGGGACGCCCCGGCCCAGCCGGTTCGAGGCGAACAAGGCGAGAGCCTCGGCTCTCAGGCGAGCCGCCTGGTCACCGGTGCGCCTGGCGAGCGCGACCGCACGATCACTGAGCACCAATGCCAACTCGGGTACTCTCCACCGCATCTGCCGTGCGGGTTCGAGCAATCCCTGTGCCGAGCTTGTGTTCGGTGAAGCGGGCACGCTCGCCAAAGCGCCTCCGTTCAGCCCCTGGTCAGCTTGCGATGCGTCACTCGGTGCGGACGGGCCGCCTCCGCGCCCATCCTCTCGATCTTATTCGCTTCGTAGCCCTCGAAGTTGCCTTCGAACCAGAACCACTTCGCCGGGTCCTCGTCGTCGCCCTCCCACGCGAGGATGTGGGTGGCGACGCGGTCCAGGAACCAGCGGTCGTGGGAGATCACCACAGCACAGCCCGGGAACTGTTCGAGCGCGTTCTCCAGCGAGCTCAACGTCTCCACGTCGAGGTCGTTCGTCGGCTCGTCCAGCAGGATCAGGTTGCCGCCCTCCTTGAGCGTCAACGCCAGGTTCAGGCGGTTGCGCTCACCACCGGAGAGCACCCCGGCCGGCTTCTGCTGGTCCGGGCCCTTGAACCCGAAGGCGCTGACGTAGGCGCGCGACGGCATCTCGACCTGGCCGACCTGGATGTAGTCCAGCCCGTCGGACACGATCTCCCAGACGTTCTTGGCGGCGTCGATGTTCGCCCGGTTCTGGTCCACGTAGGACAGCTTGACGGTTTCGCCGACCTTGACCGTGCCGGCGTCCGGCTGCTCCAGACCCACGATGGTCTTGAACAGCGTCGTCTTGCCGACCCCGTTCGGGCCGATGACGCCCACGATGCCGTTGCGCGGCAGCGTGAACGACAGGCCGTCGATGAGGAGGTTGTCGCCGAAGCCCTTCTTCAGCTTCTCGACGTCGACGACGACGTTGCCCAGGCGTGGGCCCGGCGGGATCTGGATCTCCTCGAAGTCCAGCTTGCGAGTGCGCTCGGCCTCCGCGGCCATCTCCTCGTAGCGGCCCAGTCGGGAACGCGACTTGGTCTGGCGCGCCTTGGCGTTGGAGCGGACCCACTCCAGCTCGTCCTTCAGGCGCTTCTGCAGCTTCGCGTCGCGCTTGCCCTGCACGGCGAGCCGCTCGCCCTTCTTCTCCAGATAGGTCGAGTAGTTGCCCTCGTACGGGTAGGTGCGGCCGCGGTCCAGCTCCAGGATCCAGCCGGCGACGTTGTCCAGGAAGTACCGGTCGTGGGTGACGGCGAGGACGGCGCCCGGGTAGGTGGCCAGGTGCTGTTCCAGCCAGAGCACGCTCTCGGCGTCCAGGTGGTTGGTCGGCTCGTCGAGCAGCAACAGGTCGGGCTTGCTCAGCAGGAGCTTGCACAGGGCGACGCGGCGGCGCTCACCACCGGAGAGGTTCTTGACCTCCGCGTCCGGCGGCGGACACCGCAGGGCGTCCATCGCCTGCTCCAGCTGGGAGTCCAGTTCCCACGCGTCCGCGTGGTCCAGGTCCTCCTGGAGCTTGCCCATCTCCTCCATGAGCTCGTCGGAGTAGTCGGTCGCGAGCAGCTCGGCGATCTCGTTGAAGCGGTTGAGCTTCTGCTTGATCTCCCCGACGCCCTCCTCGACATTGCCGAGGACCGTCTTCTCCTCGTTGAGCGGAGGCTCCTGCTGCTGGATGCCGACGGTGTAGCCCGGCGTGAGGAACGCTTCACCGTTGTTCGGCTGGTCGAGTCCCGCCATGATGCGCAGCACGGTCGACTTGCCAGCGCCGTTCGGCCCGACGACGCCGATCTTGGCGCCCGGGTAGAACTGGATGGTCGCATTGTCGAGGATGACCTTGTCACCATGCGTCTTGCGCACGTTTTTCATGGTGTAAATGAACTCGGCCATGCCATGAATCGTAGTTGCGCCCCGTGGCGGACCGCGCACGCGGTCCCCCAGCACCTCGCCGGCGGCGCCTGGCCGCCCCGCACCGGCGGTTATCACCTCCTCGGAACCGAAATCCGCAATGGCCGGGAAGAAAGA
This sequence comes from Saccharopolyspora sp. NPDC045941, assembly GCF_056431445.1. Lineage (NCBI taxonomy): Bacteria > Bacillati > Actinomycetota > Actinomycetes > Pseudonocardiales > Pseudonocardiaceae > Saccharopolyspora > Saccharopolyspora sp. NPDC045941. Next base: position 107,322 of record NZ_JBWKKU010000001.1, on the reverse strand, counting down.
TCGCGATCAACCGCCGGGCAGCGAGACGAGCCCGCGGTCCATCTTCGACCGCGGCCGGGGCACGCCCGGCGCCTCTGGTGGCGAGGCCCGCGCCAGGTCTAGGCCGACCGCGGTGGCTTCCAGCTCGACGACGGTGCGCCACTGCCCGCCCGCCTCGTACTCGCGGGTGCGCAACCGCCCGGTCGCCACCACCGGATCGCCCTTGCCCAACGCCGCGGCGACCCCGTCGGCCAGCCGCTTCCAGCAGTTCACCGTCGCGAGGAACCGGTCGCCGTCCACCCATTCCCCGGCGCCCTGGTCGAACCGGCGGGAGGTCGCCGCCACCCGGAAGCTCACCACCCGGTTTCCGTTCTGCGTCTCCCGCGCGACGGGCTCGGTGATGACGTAGCCCACCACCGTCACCTGGGTCTCGAACATCCCTGCCGCTCCTCTCGGTCCTGCGCGGCCGACTTCCGGCCCGCGAACCAAGACTGCCCGAAGATCGTCACGCAGCGCGACCGATTTACCGCGTTCCGTGACAACTCCGGCCGATCGGCCAGGTCAACTACTCCGAGGGGTGTCCTTGTCGGAGAGCTGCTTGAGCATTTCGTTGTAGGCGGCCAGATCCGCATCGCCGTCCGCATCGGCCTTCCGGTCGATTCTCCGGGCGGCCCGGGAATCCGCGCGGGACCACTGGATCAGCAGCGCCAGCATCACCACGACCAGCGGCACCTCGCCCGACGCCCAGGCCAGCCCGCCGCCGAGCCGCTGGTCGGCGAGCAGATCGGTCATCCAGGGCAGGTCCAGGCCGCGGTAGAAGCTCGCCCCGATGACCGTCTGCGACATCATCAGCGCGATCCCGAAGAACGCGTGGAACGGCATGGAGGCGAAGACGAGGCCGACCTTGCCTAGCGCGGGCAGCGGGCGGGGCGCCGGGTCGATGCCGATCACCGGCCAGTAGAAGATGTAGCCCACCAGCAGGAAGTGCGCGTTCATCGCCAGGTGCGCCCAGTGCTCGGTCAGCGCCACGTCGAACAGGCCGGTGAAGTACAGCGCGTAGAAGGACCCGACGAACAGGGCCAACGCGACGACCGGGTTGGTCAGCAGCCGCGTCACCGGCGAGTGCACGAAGGCCAGCAGCCACTCGCGCGGCCCCGGGGGCTGCGACTTCCCGGCGGGCTTGAACACCCGCAGCGCCAGCGAGGTCGGGCCGGCCATCACCAGGAAGACCGGCGCCAGCATGGACATCAGCATGTGCTGGCCCATGTGCACGCTGAACACGGCGGGCGCGTACTTGCCGATCCCCGACGAGGTGGCCACCAGGATCGTCGCGCAGCCGCACAGCCAGGCGATGGTCCGGCCGACCGGCCAGGCGTCGCCGCGCTTGCGCAGCCGGTGGACGCCCACCAGGTACAGCGCGGCCAGGGTCAGCGCGAGCGTGCCGTAGACCAGGTCGAACCGGCCGTCGAACAGCAGGCGGAGGAACGTCGGCGGCTCGTCGAGCGGATAGCCGATCAGCAGCTCGGTCCGGCCAGGCACCTCCTTGGCCCCGTCCGGCGGCGGCGTGCGCCCGAGCGCGACGGCGATGCCGATCGTGGCGAACATGACCAGCACCTCGCCCGCGCCCAACCGCAGCAGCGCCGACCTGCCGGCCCCGTCGTCCAGCCGCTGCACGACGCTGCGGCGCTGGAAGTAGCCGAACACGCCGAGCGCCACCAGGCCGACGGTCTTGAGCACCAGCAGCACGCCGTAGGTGGAGGTGAACAGCTGCTCCGGCGAAACCCGGACCAGCGAGTTGATCACGCCGGACAGCGCCATGGCCGCCCAGCAGACCAGGGCGACCAGCGAGAACCGCCTGGCCACCAGCGGCAGGTGGGCGCCGCCGCGGGCGGCGTGCGCCAGCAGCGCCACCAGCCCGCCGACCCAGATGACCGCCCCGAACAGGTGGAAGAGCAGGCTGTTGGTCGCGATGTCGTGCGCGCCACCGCTGGCCGAGTGGCCGGTGGCGATCACCGGGAACAACCCGGCGAGCCCCAGGCCGAAGGTCACCACGGTCCAGCCCCAGGACAGCACCACCCGGCAGGCCAGCGCGACCACGAACGCGAACAGCGCGGTCAGCGCCCAGGCCTTGGCTTCTTCCAGGGCATCGACGAGGCCGAACAGCACCTCGGCGCTGAGCACGTCGGACACCGGGCGCCCGGTGGCGTCGGCGGCGATGAACGGCACCATCAGCGCCGCGCCCAGGCACCAGACGGCCGCCGCCCAGCTGGCGGTCCGCACGGCCGCGTACCCATCGGCGGCCAGCGCGCCCGAGCGCTTCGCCGGGATCCCGAACGCCGCCAGCAGCAACGAACCGATGCACACCACCGCACCGGACTCCGCCAGCACCCGGACCACCGGCAACCCGTACTTCGTGACCGGCCCGGGATCGGGCAGGCCGAGCAGGGAGTATGAGGCACCGGCGGAAAGCGTGGTGAGGGCGGCGGCGATCAGGGCCGCCAGCACCCCGGCGGTGACAACCAGCACGCCCACCGCGCTGGCCGTACCGCGCCGTTCCGGTGCTGGTACGGGGGTTTCGGATGGCACACACCGAGCGTAACGGCCGACGCGTGGCGGCCACGCCGCAGGATGGCGCGCGGGAACGTGGTCTGCCGCACCCGCGGGCCGCTACGGTTACCGCGTGACCATTGTCCGTCGCTGTGCGTTCCTGCTGCCGATGTTGCTGCTGTTCGCGGTGACCGCCTGCGCCGCGCAAGTTTCCGGCGAGCCGGTACCGGCAGCGGGGTTCTACGACGCCACGACGCCGCCTCCGCAACCGCCATCGGCCGCCGTGACCCAAGTGCGCATCGCCACCCCGCGCAACATCGAGGGGATCGACGCCTGCGGTCTGCTGACGCCGGTGGACCTCGCGGAGGTCGGCGGCCCGGTGGGACCGCCGCACGCGAACAACCCGATCGCGGGCGCCTGCGCCCACCTGCTGGCCAGCGGCCCGGAGAACACCGCCGCGGCCGGCTTCTACGAACCCTTCGACACCGCCTTCCGCCGCCAACCGCGCGGCGTGCCCAGCGACATCGAGGGGCATACGAGCTTGTTGTACTGCGAACTCGTGAGCAACCACCAGACCTGCACCGCGTCCACCGCGATCCGGTCCGACCGGACGCTGCTGACGATGCTCTCGATGCAGGGCGCCTCCGCGGCCGATACCGCTGACCAGCTGTTCCGGCTCACCGCGGCCGCCCTGCACAAGCTGCCACCCGCCTGATCGGGTCGCGTTCGGCAGTCGATCAGCTTGCTGTTAGGTACCGGCTCGGCAACGGTGCGGCGTCAGTCCCACACCTGCCCCCGCGTCCGGCTACCCTGCTTGCTGCAGCTCAGGCGAGCCGCAGCCCGATCGGCCCCCATAGCTCAGCTGGATAGAGCAAAGGACTTCTAATCCTTAGGTCGCAGGTTCGAGTCCTGCTGGGGGCGCAACGGCGCAGGTGTGCGAAACGGGGTTGATCCGGTTCGAGATCAACCCCCACTTTATTCGCTCCAGCCGTCCGCTCACAGGTTCCTGGAGATCAGCGCGAATCGGCCCTCACCGGGAACTCCGGCGAGGGGCGATTTCCTTCATCTGGACCCACCAGGGGGTCAGCGGGCCGGTTCGAGTTCCGTCGGCTCCGACGACGATGTTCCCGGCCGAGACCGCACGAAGTCCCGGATCAGGCCGGTCCGGCTCGCGGTGCGCCAGACCACGGCCCCCAGCGCGCGGACGAAGGCGATGTCGGGCCGGGCGAAGCAGTGAGTCACTTGAGCGTGCCCCAGTGGCGCGGCTTCGCCGGAGGCGAGGACCGGGATCACGTCCTGCCGAAGTGCAGTTCCTCGGCCGGGGTGAGGAAGGTCTCGATGTCACGCAGGTCCACGCCCGGCCTCGTTCTCCCACCCATCGGTTCGGCGAAATCGCCCTGGTCGTTTTCGGCGTTGTCACTGGCAGATCCGCTGAAGTCCGCGGCACGGCCACCGCTGGAACGGGCGCGTCCGGATTGGGAAGTTCCTCGCGCGGAAACGCCTACGTCGTAGGGGCAACACCGCGGAGGAGGGCAGTCGTGTGACGCACGACCAATCGGATCGACTGGGCGGGATCGCGTTGTCCGTGACGCGGATCGTCGTGTCGTTCATGTTCATGCTGCACGGTGTGGCCGCGCTGTTCGGCGTGCTGGGCGCGCCGTACGCCGTGCCGGCGTTCGCTTGGCCTTCCTGGTGGGCGGGGATCATCCAGTTCGTCGGCGGCGGCCTGGTCCTGCTCGGGCTCTTCACCAGGCCGGCCGCGCTGGTCTGCTCGGGCACGATGGCCTTCGCGTACTTCTCCGTGCACCAGCCCCGGGGCCTGCTCCCCATCCAGAACGCCGGCGTTCCGGCCGCGCTCTACGCCTGGTTCTTCCTGCTGATCGCCGTGCTCGGTGCCGGACCGTTCGCGCTCGATGCGTTGTTCCACCGAGTCCCGCGCACACCCGAGCACGCGGCGCGCTCGGACTGAGCGCGTCAGGCGTTGACGCCGGTGAGGGCGAAGAACTCCTGCCGGGAGCGCGCGTCCTGCCGCAGGGTGCCCAGCAGCGTCGAGGTCACGGTGTTGGAGCCGGTGGCCTGCACACCGCGCAGGGTCATGCAGGTGTGCTCGGCTTCGATCACGACACCGACGCCCTTGGGGTCGAGCTGCTCGCACAGCCAGTCGGCGACCTGCTTGGTCAGCCGCTCCTGGACCTGCGGGCGGCAGGCGAAGTGCTCGACGATCCGGGCCAGCTTGGACAGCCCGAGGATCCGGTCGCCCGGCAGGTAGCCGACGTGCGCGACGCCGACGAACGGCAGCAGGTGGTGCTCGCAGACCGAGCGCACCGGGATCGACCGCGCGAGCACGAGCTCGTCGTACTGCTCCTCGTTCGGGAAGGTCGTCAGGTCGAACGGCCGCGGCGAGAACAGCTCCGCGTACGCGCGGGCCATGCGGCCCGGCGTGCCGACCAGGCTCTCGGAGTCCGTGGAGATCCCCAGCGCCCGCAGCAGGTCGCCGGCGGCCTTCTCGGCGGCGGCGAGATCGATCTCGCCATCGGGCTCGTGGACGACGTGCGGGGACAGGGCGGACATCGGGCGTTCCTCCGGTCGGTTGTGCCAGGCCGGACCTGGTTTCACCAATGAACGTTAGTCTTATTCCGGAAGCCGGGTCAATGCAGCAGCATGTCGATGTTCCGGTGCGATTTCGGACACCGCATTGGGCGCGGGAAGCGTTACCGTTAGGACATGGTGCCCAGCGACGAGCCGGTGGCGGGCTCGATGGCGGCGATCGCCGTGTTGGCGGACGACCTGCGACGCGGGATGTACGAGTTCATCCGCCGCGCCCGGCGGCCGATCGGCCGGGACGAGGCCGCCGCCGCGGTCGGCATCTCCCGCAAGCTCGCCGCCTTCCACCTGGACAAGCTCGTCGACGCGGGGCTGCTGTGCGCGCGGTTCGAGCCGGTGGGCGGCATCCGCAAGGTCGGCCGCACGCCGAAGGTCTACGAGCCCACCGATGCCCACATCGGGGTGAGCATCCCGCCGCGGCGCCCCGACCTGCTGGCCGACATCCTGCTCGACGCGGTGCTCACCGAGGGCGACCAGGAGACCGCGATCGAGGCGGCGATGCGCACCGCGCAGGAACGCGGGCACCGCCTGGGCACCGAGGAGCGCATCCGCAGCCGCCCCGGCCGGCTCGGCGCCGAACGCGCGCTGACCAGGACCGAGGACGTGCTGGCCCGCTACGGCTTCGAACCGGACCGGGAGACGCCGACCTGCGTCCGGCTGCGCAACTGCCCGTTCCACCCGTTGACCGCCAGGTCGCCGGAGCTGGTGTGCGGGCTCAACCACGCCTTCCTGCGGGGATTCCTCGCCGGCCTGGAGGCCCGGTCCGTGGAGGCGGTGCTCGAACCGCGGCCCGGGGAGTGCTGCGTCGCGTTGCGCAGCACCTGAGGGTTCACCAGCGGGCGCGAGACTGGGGGTGCGCCCGCTGATGAACGGCTCAGCTCACGGACGCCGGCTCCTTCACCTCGGGTTCGGCGACCTCGCGCCGGAAGGGCGCCGTGAGGGTCGGCAGGATGTAGCGGCGGTTGCGGATGAGCGCGGCGATCGCGATCACGGCGTAGATGCCGCACAGGACGTAGCGAGCGGTCTGGCCGGGCAGCGCGAACTGCGTCGCGAACAACGCGAGCAGCGTCCATGCCGCCCAGCGCGGGAAGCGCAACGCCAGCAACGCAGCGACGCCGAGCACCGTTTGCGTCGCGGTGAGCAGGAACTCCTCCACCTGGCGGGCGTCGAGGTGCAGTGCCGTCCCGCCGCCGCCGAGCAGGTAGGCCACCGGCAGGCTGCCCACCAGCAGGGTCCACTGGTTGACCTTGCTGGAGATCAGCGTCCCGATGGCGGCGGCGCCCTTGCCGCGGACGGCGAAGAGGATCGCCACGATGAACTCGGGCGCCTCCGAGGCCAGCGGCGCGAGCCACTGCACCAGCAGGAACTGGTCGATGCCCAGTTGGGTGCCGGTTTCGATCAGCGAGTGGGCGAACGGTTCGGCGCAGGCGACGATCACCGCGGCGGAGAACACGAACAGCGCGATCACCAGCGGCCGGCGGACGTGCTTGGGCAGCCCGCCGATGGTGGCCGCGGTGCCGACCAGATCGGGTTCTTCGGCCTCGGCGCGCGACACCTTCCACAGGTAGAACACGAAGAAGCCGAGCAGCGCGAACCCGAGCAGCAGGGAGATCTGCCCGGTCGCGGGCACCACGAAGGCGACCACCGAGGCGATCGCGAGGAACCCGAGCTCCACCCGGTTGCCGGACCCCAGGGTCAGCTCCCGCACGGTCTTGCCGGTGCGCCGCTTGGCCAGCGCGAGCGCCACGATCACCACCAGCGACCAGCCCAGGCCGAGCAGCAGCCGGTTGGAGCCGGTCATGTTCGCCGCGGCGTAGGCGACGTAGGTGGGATCGCTACCCGCGGTGTAGGCGAAGAAGAGGTCGACCGCGTACTCGGGCAGCACGGCGATCACGGCGAGGATGGCGATCGCCAGGCCGCCGGAGATGTCGACCTGCGCCGCCTCCGCGGCCCAGGCCAGGACGAACGACGAGGCGACGACGGCCATGCCGAACAGCAGCAGGCCGAGCACCGGGCTCACCGGCAGCCCGGCGAACCGGATGATCAACGCGGGCACCGCCAGGGCTCCGCAGAGCGCGAGCGGACGCAGCAACTTGGTGGACATCGAGCACCTTCCCGGACCACGGCCTGCCTCGGCCGGGACGTCCAGGGGTCTCGGCCAGGCACAGATCAGCTGGCCGAAGGTCTCGTCCACCCGCATCGCGGGCGCCACCGCCGGAGACGGATCTCAGCGTGTCGACGGTGGTCTTGCGGACTACTCCCCTTCGGAACGAGGACCACCATCGCAGTCATTTCGTAGTTTTCGCAACCAACGAAGTGTTTGCGCGGCGGCCACCCCGGGGTTGTGCGATGCGGAAGAATCGGACTCGCCATGCCGAAAAATCCCGCGCTGCCCACCGCAGAACCCGGCCTGCCCAGGCAGGAGGCCGAACCGACCGAGGCCCAGCTGGCCGCCGCAGCGGCGACGTTCGCCCTGCTCGCCAGCCCGCCGCGGCTCCACCTCGTGTGGTTGATCACACACGGCTCGTACGACGTCGGCACGCTGGCGAAGCGGGTCGGCATCAGCATCGCGACGGTCAGCCAGCACCTGAGCAAGCTCCGGCTGGCGGGCGTCATCACGGCCCGCCGCGACGGCCGCCGCCACCTCTACACCGTCGACGACCCGCACGTCGTGGCGCTGGTGGACCAGATCTTCGACCACATCGCCCCGGACGGAACCCTCGCCCCGGACCCGCCGCAGGAGCGCTGAACCGGCCCCGAGCCATAAGCGCGGCTTATGCCCACCTCGGGAATCGGCCCCTACTCGGGCCCGGCGGCCGGAGGTTTGATGCCTGCTATCCCTACGAGGAGGTAGCGCGATGGCATCACCCCCGGACACGGCGGAGCACGTGGTTCCCGCCGAGCGGCACCGGTCCATCTGGTCGGTCCGGATCGGCGTCATCCCGCTGCCGTTCTACGCGCTGCTGGTCGTCGTGCTCGCGGTGCTCGCCTGGCAGGACGACCTGAAGGCCGACATCCCGACGATGGCCGCGCTGCTCGGCGTCTGCAGCTACACCTGCTACGAGGTCGGCAGGCGCATTCCCGGCTTCCGCTCGATCGGCGGGCCCGTCATCCTGGTGACCTTCCTGCCCGCCTTCCTCGTCGCCGCGGAGTGGATCCCCGCCGACCTGGCCAAGAGCATCTCGACGTTCTACAAGTCCACGAACTTCCTGTACGTGTTCATCGCCGGGATCATCGTCGGCTCCATCCTGAGCATGAACCGCACCGTGCTGATCAGGGGCTTCCTCAAGATCTTCGTGCCGCTGGCCGCGGGTTCGGTGGCCGCGCTGGTGGCCGGTTCGCTGGTCGGCTGGGCGATCACCGGCGACCTGCACCGCACCGTCTTCTTCATCGTCGTGCCGGTGATGGGCGGCGGCCTCGGCGAAGGCGCCATCCCGCTGACCCTCGGCTACTCGCAATCCGGCGCGGGACCGGCGGAAACGCTGCTGGCGCAGGTGCTTCCGGTGGTGCTGCTGGCCAACGTCTGCGCGATCGTCTTCTCCAGCGTGCTGTCCATGATCGGGCAGCGCTTCCCGCGGACCACCGGCTTCGGCAAGATCCAGCCCGCCCAGGGCGACGGGCTCGACCTCGCCGCGAGCGAGCAGCCCGCGTTCGACATCCGGCAGCTGGCGGTCGCCGGGTTCATGGCCGTCGCGCTGTACCTGCTCGGCGAGGCCACGCACGCGCTGTTCGGCTGGCCGGCGCCGATCGTGATGCTGGTCGCCGCGATCGCGCTGAAGCTGACCCGCTGGCTGCCGCGCAGCCTGGAGCACCACTCCGGCCTGGTCTACGGCTTCATGTCGACCGCCGTGACCTACCCGCTGCTGTTCGCCATCGGGGTCTCGTCCACGCCGTGGAACGAGCTGCTCAAGGCGTTCACCGTCGGCACCGTGGTCACCATCGTCGCCACCGTGATCACCATGATGGCCACGGCATTCCTGGTGGGCAGGTGGATCGGCATGTACCCGGTGGACACCGCGATCGTCGTCGGCACCCACACCGGCATGGGCGGCACCGGCGACGTCGCGATCCTCAGCGCCACCCGCCGGATGGCCCTGATGCCGTTCGCGCAGATCGCGACGCGCATCGGCGGCGCGATCACGGTGACCATCGCGCTCATCGCGCACGCCAACCTGTCCTGAGAGGTGGAAAGCCAGTGCAACCCCTCCGCGGCGTGACCGTGGTGGCCCTCGAACAGGCCATCGCCGCGCCTTATGCCAGCAGGCAGCTCGCGGACCTCGGCGCGCGGGTGATCAAGGTCGAGCGGCCGGGGGCCGGCGACTTCGCGCGCCAGTACGACTCCCGCGTCAACGGGTTGAGCTCGCACTTCGTGTGGGTCAACCGCAGCAAGGAATCGCTGACGCTCGACATCAAGGACCCGCGCGGCATGGCGGTGCTGCGGCAGCTGCTCGGCACCGCGGACGTGTTCCTCCAGAACCTCGCCCCGGGCGCGGCGGCCCGCATGGGCCTCGGCGCCGACGAGCTGCAGGCCGGCAACCCCGGGCTGGTCGTGTGCGACATCTCCGGCTACGGCAGCGGCGGCCCGTACGAGTCGATGAAGGCCTACGACCTGATGGTGCAGAGCGAGGCCGGGCTGCTGTCGGTGACCGGTTCCGGCGAGGACATGGCCAAGGTCGGCATCTCCGTCTCCGACATCTCCGCCGGGATGTACGCCTACAGCTCGATCCTCGCGGCGCTGCTGGAACGCGCGAACACCGGCAGGGGCGCGCACATCGACGTGTCGATGCTGGAATCCACGGTCGAGTGGATGGGTTTCCCGCTCTACTACACCTACGACGGCGCCCAGCCGCCGCCGCGCGCGGGCGCGGCGCACGCCACGATCTACCCGTACGGCCCGTTCACCGCGCGCGACGGCAAGGTCATCATGATGAGCATCCAGAACGAGCGCGAATGGCGGGCGTTCTGCGACCGGTTCCTCGGCCGACCGGAGCTCGCCGAGGATCCCGACTACGCGGGCAACGCCAACCGCAACGCCAACCGCGAGGAGCTGGGCCGGATCATCGCCGCCCGCTTCGCGGCCCTGACCGGCGACGAGGCGACCTCGCTGCTGACCGCCGTGCCGGTGGCCTGCGCTCGGGTCAACACCCTCGCCGACGTGTGGGCGCACCCTCAGCTGACGGCGCGCGGCCGGTGGCACGAGGTGCAGACGCCGCGTGGCCCGGTGCCCGCGCTGGCGCCTCCCGGGCCGGTCGATCCCGCGCCGCGGATGGATCCGATCCCGGACGTCGGCGAGCACACCAGGAAGATCTTGGCCGAGCTCGGTCATGGCGAGTCCGATGTGGACGCTCTCGTTCGAGATGGGGTGGTGTGATGGAGAACGCGGTCACCTGGCTGTTCGTGCCCGGGTCGCGTCCGGAGCGGTTCGCCAAGGCCGTCGGCGCGGGGGCGGATGCCGTCATCGTCGACCTGGAGGACGCGGTCCCGGCGGACGCCAAGGCATCGGCACGGGAGAACCTGCGCGCCGCGTGGCCGATCGGCTCCGGCGTGGCGGTGCGCATCAATGCGCGCAACAGCCCGGAATTCGACGCCGACGTGCAGCTCTGCCGGGAACTCGGCCCCGACGCGGTCGTCCTGCCGAAGACCGAGAGCGCGGAGGACGTGCGGGTGACGGCCGAGGCCACCGGCCGGCCGGTGCTCGGGCTCGTCGAAACCGCGCGCGGATTCGTGAACCTCGGCGAGATCTGCGCGGCTGCGGGCCTGGCCCGGCTGGTTTTCGGGAGCATCGACCTGGCGCTGGACCTCGGCGTGACTGCCGACGCGGCGCTGGACGCCTCGCGGGCGGACCTGGTCCGCTGGTCCGCGGCGAGCGGGCTGCCCGCGCCGGTCGACGGTGTCACGCCGTCGATCAGCGACACCGATGCCATCGAGCGGGATTCGCGCCGCGCCAGGGAATGGGGCTTCGGCGCGAAGCTGTGCATCCACCCCGCGCAGCTGCCGATCGTCCGCGACGCCATGCGCCCGAGCGCTGAGGAGATCGCGTGGGCGCGACGCGTGGTCGACGCGGACGAGCAGGCGAACGGCGCGGCGGTGTCGCTGGACGGCGCGATGATCGACCGGCCCGTGGTCGAGCGCGCCCGGCGGCTGCTGCGCGCGGCGGAGTAGCCGAGCGGAGATCGGTTCGGCGGTTTCGCGCGAAACCGGCGCTCCCATGCAGGAGGGATGACGGTTTCGCGCGAAACCGGCGTCTCAGGACGCTGCGGGCGGGGCGTGGTTGAATCCCGGACGAGTGGACAGGCAGCGGGAACGGGGGCGACGTGGACATCGCTCACCTGCGCGACTTCATCACCGTCGTCGACTCCGGCAGCCTCACCCGCGCCGCCGGCCGCCTCTACGTCTCGCAACCGGCGCTGAGCCAGCGGATCGCCCACCTGGAGGCCGAGCTCGGCGTCCGGTTGCTGGAACGCGGGCCGCGCGGCGTGACGCCCACCGCCGCCGGCCGCGCCCTCTACCGCGACGCGCAGCGGCTGGTGCGGCAGTTCGACCGGATCGCCGGCGACGTGCTCAGCGGCGACCAGATCCACGGCCCGGTCGCCGTCGGGCTGCCGACGACCGTCTCGGTGCGCCTGGCGCCGGCGCTGTTCTCCTGGACGAAGGCGCACCACCCCGGCATCCACCTCCAGCTGTTCGAGTCGATGAGCGGCTACATCCAGGAACTGCTCACCCTCGGCCGCCTCGACCTGGCGGTGCTCTACCGCGACGACGACACCGTCCGACCGGCCGAAACCCCGCTGTACTCGGAAGACCTCTTCCTCATCGGGCAGCCGAAACCGCCCGCCGCCGACGATGACGAGATCCGGCTGGTGGACCTGCACGACACGCCGCTGGTGGTGCCCGGCGGCCGCAGCAACCTGCGGGCGCTGATCGACCGGGCGTTCGCCGCGCAGGGTCTGGTGCCGTCGATCGTCGCGGACGTGGACTCGCTGGGCTCGATGATCCGCATCGCGGCCGGCGGCGAGGCGTGCACGATCCTGCCGCTGTCGAGCGTCGCGGACCAGGAGAACCACCGGGAGCTCGGCGTTCGGCGAATCCGCAACCCGGTCATCACGCGCAGCGTCGCGGTCTGCAACGCCGTCGAGTACTACCCGTCCCGGGATGCGGTGACGGCGGTGCAGGAGGGCATCACGGTGGTGACGCGGCAGATGGCCGCCGCCGGTGAGTGGCCCGGGATCCGGCTCGCCTAGCGCTTTTCCGCGCGCCGGTCTGGCAATCTGTTCGGGTGCTGGAGATCGCGGACAAGCTGGGCTCGGTGCTCTCGGCCTTGATCGGGGTCGTCGGGCTGGCCCTGACCGTGTACGGGCTTCGGCTGCAACGCCGCGCGACGCGGCCGACCGCTCCCCCGCCGATCGCGAACGCCCCGCTTCCGTCAGACCCGACCGGCCCGCCGCAGCCCGGCCCGACCTGGCTGGAAGTCCCGGACCGCTCGGCCTGGGTGCCGTCGTCGGAGCACCTGCCGCCCGGCTTCGGCCACCCGCCGCAGATGCAGCAGCCGCACGTCCCGAGGCAGGCGGCGCCGCGCCGAACAGTCCTGGTCACCGGCCTGGTCCTGCTCGCCGTCGCGATCGCGCTCGGCGTCGCCACCTGGATCCTGTAGCGATTCCGGCAGGCCGGCGAGATCATCGGCGGCCCTGCATGGGCACGCACCGTTCAGGGCTTGCGGGCTACTCCGCCGAGGAGGTTGTGCTCCGCGTCGGAGGGTTCCTTCAGGCGGGGGCCGTCGGGCCACCAGTCGAACAGGTACGTCAGGCCCGGTTCGATCATTTCCAGACCGTCGAACAGCGCTTCGATCTCGTGGCGCTTCCGGTAGAAGCAGGTGCCCATCATCGCTTTGAACGCGGCTTGGGCCTCTTCCGCCAGCCTGGCTCGGGATGTGCCGTCGTCCGGGTCGTAGAGGTGCGAGATCGCGAGGAACGAGCCCGGGGCCAGGGCGTCGACGTAGGTCGACATGATGCCGGCCGGATCCCGGTCGGTCGCCACGTGGTGCAGGGTGTTGCCCTGGATCAGCGCCACCGGGCGGCTCAGGTCCAGGTACTTGGTCACCACCGGGTTCTGGAGGATCTCCGCGGGGTTTCGCATGTCCCCGAACTCGAAGTGCGTGTACTCGTTGTCGACCAGCAGCGCTCGGCCGTGCGCGACGACCGACGGGTCGATGTCGAAGTAGACCACCCGCGCCTCGGGGTTGATGCGCTGCGCCGCCTGGTGGGTGTTCTCCGCGCTCGGCAGGCCCGAGCCCAGGTCGAGGAACTGGTCGATGCCGGCCGGCCCCGCGAGGTAGCGGACCACCCGGATCAGCCAGCCCCGGCACTGCTTCCCGACCTGCACCGCGTCCGGGGCGATCTGCAGGATCTGCTGCAGGACCTCGCGGTCCACCTCGAAATTGTCCTTGCCGCCGATGAAAGCGTCGTACACCCGCGCGATGCTCGGCTTGGAAGTGTCGATCTGCGGCCTGTCAACAGATGCCATGGTCGAATCCACTCGGTCCTCGTGGTGTTGATCACGACAGGGTAGGCCCGTTGGGGCAATTCCCATGGCGTTTCGGGAGAAATCCTGTTCGGGGTATGACCTGGCGGTGAAGAGCCGGTCCAGTTGCAGTCCCTCGCTCGGTAAAGGCGGGGCGGCGGCCGGCCAGCCGTCATGGGCCGACGACGTCTGCGGGTGTGCTGTGGGAGGCAGGATCGAAGAGGGCTGCGTGACGCAGGTGTTCGGCGAGTGAGGCGACGGCCGTCGAGGCGGCATGGTCCTTGACGCCCCAGGCCAGCAAATGGTGGCGGCGAGCCCAGGGGTCTTGCAGTTCGCACACCTCTAGTGGCTGGTGGGGGTCGATGGCGGGACGCGGTACTACGGCGAGCCCGACTCCGGCGGCGGCGAGGGCGACGAGGACGTTGAGATTGGCGACGGTGGTGCGGTAGCGCACCACTGGAGCGTGTGGTGCGAGGTGCTTCTCGATCCAACGGCGCAGCGAGGAGTCGGCGTTGAGTCCGATCAGGGGGTGTTCGGCGACCTCGCCGTAGGTCAGCGCGGTCCGCTCGGCGAGGATTCCGCCGGCCTGGCCGATCACGACGAGGGAGTCATCGCCGAGGGGCTCCATGCGCAGGCCGCAGTCACGGGCCTCGCCGTCGAGGACCACGCCCAGGTCCGCCTCGCCGTCGGCGAGCATCCGCACGGTCTGCGGGGTGCGGCTCTCGGACACCGTGACGTCGACGTCCGGGTGTGCCCGGAGGAAGGAGACCAGGGCCCTCGGCACGAGCCGGTGCATCGCGGAGCCGCCGCCCAGCAGCGTCAGGGGAGCGGCGGGAGACCGGGTGTAGCTCGCGACGGCACTTTCGAGTCGCGCGGTCTGGGCGAGCACGTCCCGCGCGTGGCGGGCCAGGGTCGTCCCGGCCGGTGTCGGCCGCACGCCCCGCCGGCCGCGGATCAGCAGTGCCACGCCGGCCTGGCCTTCCAGCGAGCGCACTCTGGCGCTGGCCGAAGGCAGGCTCAGGTGCATCCGGCGAGCACCCGCCGTGATCGACCCCTCGGTCACGACGTGGAGGAAGAGCCGCAGGTCGGCCAGGTCATAGCGCACCGCCTCAGCCTAAGTCCCAGCCTTAGGCCGGGTACGTCGATTGCGCATTGTGGATCCGCTGGTCACGGGACGATGCTCGGGCTGTGATCGAGACTTTGCTCGTCCTGCTGACCGGCATCGCCGCAGGAGCGCTGAACGCCATCGGTGGTGGGGGGACGTTCGTCGCGCTGCCCGCTCTCGTCGCGTTCGGCCTGCCACCGGTGACCGCGAACGCGTTGTCGCGGGTCGCCCTCGTACCCGGGGCCGTGGCCAGCGCGTGGGTCTACCGACGCGAGCTCACCCCGGTCGGGGGAACGTCCACGAAGGCGCTGACGGCGATCAGCATGGTCGGCGGCGGGATCGGTGCCGGCCTGCTGCTGGCACTGCCGGCATCGTCGTTCGACGCCGCGGCGCCCTGGCTGCTCGCCTCCGCCACGCTGGTCCTCGCTTTCGGGCGGCGCCTCCCCCAGGCGTTGAGCACCGTGCTGGGCCGCTCGGTCGGCATGAGTCCCCGAGCCGTCCTGATCGGTCAGTTCTTCCTCGCCATGTACGGCGGATACTTCGGCGGCGCCGTAGGCATCACGATGCTCGCGCTGTGGAGCATCGGGCTCGGAGTCGACGCCGCGACCAGCAACCCGATGCGGGTCGTGCAGCTCGCGGCCGTCTTTCTCAGCGCGGCCGTGCTGTTCCTCTTCGCTTCAGACGTGCTGAGCGCTCCGCTCGTCCTCGCGGCCATGCTGGTCGGCGCGGTGGCCGGCGGCTGGGCCGGCGCCCACCTCGCCCGCCGTCTCCCCGCCTCGCTGCTGCGGGGCAGCATCCTGGCCATCGCTGTGATCATGACCGTCCTGTACTTCTTGCGCGGCTGAGCACGGGCTACCGCACCGCGCACGGATGCGGCGTGATCGCCTGCGAGCGGTGGGAGCCGGCCGTTCCGCGCGTAATGCCGGTCCGATCGGTGAGCGCAAGCAGAAGCCCGACGGCACCACCTGTTCCCCCTGGCACCGCGCCGATTTTCGCCGGCCCGGTCCCAAGTTCACGGCATACCGGGAAGCACTCCTGATCGTTCGGAGGAAAGAGATGGTCACACCGTCGTCCGGCACACCGTCCGATGTCGCCCGGCTGCAGCGACAGTTCGCCGTGCGCGCTTTGGCCCTCGCGCTCCTGCTCGGCATCACGGGCGAAATGCTGCTGACCATTCTCGCCGCGCTCATCGGTCTCGGACTCCTCGTGCTGTCGGCCGAGTGACCCGCGGGCCAACGCCCCGGTCGGAATGCGGCCGCCACCTCGGCCGAGAGGACCGGCAGGCCGCTGGTCCCGGCGCGGAGGTTGGAGCAGATCGGCGGACCGGCCCGGGGATCTCGAATCCGCTGCTGACCACCGAGTTTCCAGGATCTCCGCAGGATTGCGCACGTCCCCGAACAGGACAGGGGAAGCGCGTTCGGACGATTCCCAAGGCGTTTCGAGCGAAGTCGAGTTGGCCCTAGCGAGGCACGCAGAGCCCCATGCCGAGATACCGCTGTGCACCGAGCAGAACCGGGCCCGACACCGGCGTCGGGAACTCCAGGAGGACATGGATGAAGGGACGCGGCACCTTCTCCCGGCGGGCGAGGTCGCCGGGCCTGAGGAACGCGCCACCGCGCACCAGCGGGTCGTGTCCTGTGATCACGACCGTCGGTTCGGGAAGCCCGACACGTTGGCAAGCGCGGCCGACCTCTGCCTCCTCGTTGTCCCTTCCGGAGAACCGGTCGAGCACCATCGGCGTCACCGTGGCCCAGCGCCGAGCCCGCCCGAACCACCACTCGGGCTCCAGCGGCGTTCCTGCCGTGATGCGGCGCCGAAGGCGCAGGTGCGCGCCCGGCAGGCGGAGCTCGAAGCTTTCCGCCAGCGCGGCGTCGACGGCCGCGACAAGATCCGTCCGCCCATCGGGAACCAACAGCCCGACGCCGAGCACATCGCCGCCCGCATCGGGATGCCCGGCATCGAGCAGCGGCAGGTAGGCGACGTGCGGCCGATTGTCCGCGCCGTGACCGCTGATCTCCGGCGGAATCGGATCGGGCACCCGGCTCATGACGGTCTTCCGCAAGCATCCGGCAACTGCACCGGCCATCCGCCCGCGAACCCGCATGTGCTGTGGAAAGGAGTACGTGAGCATCAAGCCGCACCGCCACGGATCTGCCGCACGGTGAACCCAGTGGTCGGCTGTGACGAACGAACCCGCATCGGGATGTAGGTCTCCGTCCCCGAGTCGTAATGCATCAGGTAAGTGTTGCGGTAGAAGGAGCGGCGGTACTGCATGAGTTGCCATCCTGCGGCGAAGGCAACGGTTTTCGGCATGTTGGCGAATACCACGAGTTCGTCGTCGGGATGCTCTTCCTTGATGCGGAACAACTCCGCTGTGACCAGCCGGCTGAGCCGCTTCAGCTCCTCGCCGGTGAAGACCGGTTTGTGGTTCTCGCTGATCAGGATGTCATCCGAGTCGCTGACCGTGTAGCAGGTCCGGACTCCGGCCGCCCGGAAGTGCCGGAAGCGGTGCTTGTAGAACTGGTCGGAGAACTTGGCGAGGCCGATGTGCACACCGATGCGCTCCCCTGTTGCGTCCTCGATGCGCTCCGCTCTGGCGGCCAGCTTCGGCAGATCTTTCTCCAGCATCAGGGGAAGTTCGAATTGCTGCTCTTTCTCCCCTGGCTGGGTCGGCAGCTCCACCATCCTGAAGTCGTGGGTGCGCGCCGGGAGGTAGCCGCCGACGGCCATCGCTATCGGCCACAGCATGACCGGCGCGACGGAATGCTTGCCGTCGTCTGGCGTGGTGTTGACCATCAACTGCAGCTGAGCACCTGCTTCGCGGCAGTCAGCTTCCAGGTCGATGACATCGTTGCCCGTGCTCGTTTCGAAATCGAGCCAGCGGTGCAGCACCCGGATCGACATGTGCTTCTTCGCCGCAACCGCACGGGAATTCCGGCCCTGCTCCTGCGTGCGGTCGCGCATCCCCTCGTCAAGCACCTGCACGCTGAACAACGTTCCCGATGTCTGGCGCACTCCGTACCGCAGCCACACCGCGCCCCCGGCGAAGAGCAGCACTGCGACCAATATGGCCAGCCGTTTCGGATCGAACAGCGCTTGCGGGTCGCCCTTCGGCAGCAGGTCTTCGAGTACCAGCGACAGCATCGCGGTGGCCACCGCACCGAGCATGACTACCGCGATGGAGAAGGCCCGCACGCCTTTCGATGCGTTGCCACGTCGCAGATTCGAGAGGATTCCCATACCGCTCCACGTCGTTCGGGGGGACGCATGTAACCTACCGTGTCGCCGAGTGATTACGCTCGGTTTTCTCCACCTCAAGGGCAGGGTCACCCAGGAGGCAGAGCCTTGGACGAATTTTTCGTCAACCCGTACACGTTCGTCCCCCTCCCGCCGGAGGCGCCGCAGCGCGCGGCACCCAACGGGCACCGAGGAGATCCGGCGCTGCTGTCCGGAAAACTCACCGTCTCGATAGAGGCCGTGACACCTCTGCTCATACGCGGCTTCGGCGACGACGACAGCGCCGAACTGCCGACGCGCCCGGACGGCACCGCGTTCATTCCGGGCTCGTCGTGGAAGGGCGCGATCCGGTCACTGCACGAGACGATGACCGGCAGCTGCCTCCGGGTCTTCGACGACGAGTTCGTGCCGAGCTACCGGGATCCCGTCGAGTGGAGCAAGGGCCGGCGGATGGCGGTCGTGACCGTCGCGCCGCATGGCGATCGGCCACCGGTGGTGGAGCTCTGCGAACTCGGCGACATGCGCAAGGACCGGCTCACCGCGAAGCAGCTGGACGACATCAACGCACGTCGCCCGCTCCTGTCCGGCACAAGATTCACCAAGGAAGACGGCGTTTTCCAGCGGGATCCCAGCGGTGAGTGGGTGCTGTTCCTCAGCGACACCCGTGACGACAGTGGTCCTTACTTCGGGCACCTCCGCAAGTGCAACGGCCAACCGGTCGAGGTGCGGCGGGAAGTGTGGGATCGCTTCCGGGAACTGGTCGCAGGCACCGATGACCAGCGCCCCAGCGAGCTGGAAGCACAAGACGGAAAGCCCATCAAGCTCGTGACCGTCCGTCGCAAGAACAACAACGGCACCGACGAGGTCTGCACCGTCGGCTACCGGCACATCGCGGGTGCCGAGCTGCGGAAACACCAGCCGGTATGGGTCACTTGGGATCCTGAGCACGGCATCACGGACCTGGGCCTGGCGATGGCCTGGCGACACTCCGGCGAACACGCCACCGGGAAACGCGTCCGGGAGTTCGGGCCGTGCACCTCGGATCGCGAGTTGTGCCCTAGCTGCCGCCTGTTCGGCTCGGCGGACCTGTCCGGAAAGCCGGACGATCCCGAAGCGGCCGATCGGGCGATGCAGCGCTCCTACCGAGGTCATGTGCGGTTCGGAGATGCACTGGCCGACGTGGCGGTGAAGCCGGAGCCGTACACCTTGCCTCCGCTGGGAGTGCCGCGCCCGGGAGCCGGGCAGTTCTACCTGCACAACGATGAATTCGAGGGAAAGACCGCCAGCGGGGAAGATCAGCCGCTGCGGGAGTGGGGTTCCGAGGCTGACCAGGAGGAACTTCGGGAGTTGCGTGGGTGGAAATACTACTGGCACACAACAGAGTTCAACGGACGCGAGGTCGCCCGCCCGCACCAACGGAACAGCAAGATGGCTTCGGAGGCGGTGGCCTTCCCGGCCGGAACGAAGCTCACCGCCACGATCACCTTCACCGACATCGACCACGCCCAGCTCGGCGGCTTGCTGGCGGCCCTGCTTCCAGGCCGGGCGATGGAGTCGGGCGGCTTGTTGCAGCACATCGGCGGCGGGCGGCCGCTCGGTTTCGGCAGCAGCCGGATCACGCTGGTCGAGGGCGAAATGTGGACGAACGGCTCCCGCTACGACGGCGGCTCGGCGAAGCAACCTGTCGACGCCGAGCAGCTGCTGGCCGAGTTTCGCGACGCTCAGCCCGAACCGCTGCGGAAAACCCTATGGCCCCAACTCGCCGAGGTCCTGCACCCGGACTCCGTCGATCCGGAGAGGGTCTGGTATCCGCCAGGCGAGCCGTGGGCGCGGCACGGTTCGGAGAAATTCGATGCCGGCTTCGCGTTCTGGAAGCACACCTCGGGTTACGGCGAATATCCCCTCACTTCGCTACCCCATGTGGATCCTCGCGCCGAGCACGACCACGAGTTGCCGCTCGTCGTCGAGGAGAATCCGCAGCAGAAGGGGAGCTCGTGAGCGTCTACCTGGACATCGGCGTCGTGCACATCCAGTCGTGGCTGACCCGGACGACGAAGCTGCGCGGCCGACGCGGCGGATCGACCATGATCTCCGAGGCGACCGCTCGCGAGACCATCGACAAGGTACTCGAAGGCATGCGGGACAAGGTCGTGCGCAATGACGAGGTCGGCGACATCGACGGCGTCGTGGCGCTGAAGCTACTGGTCGACGACGATGAGGTCGAGCAGCGGGTCAGGCAGCGCGTGATCAGCCATCTTCGTGGAAAGCTGCCGACCGCCACTCTTCGCGCCGGCACATTCGTCGGTGGGAACTACGCCGAAGCCAAGCTGAGCCCGGCGAAGCGGGAGAACACGTGGTCTCCGGCGGTGAGCGACTGGCCGCCGGGCAAGCCGTGCGGTTGGTGCTACAGCTGGCCCGCGACCCCGAACAACGCCGACGAGGAGAACAACCGCCTGTGCGGGGAATGCGCTCAGCGCAAGGCGGCGGCGATCGACGCCGAGCAGGGCGAGCGGATGCCGCGCCAAGAGAAAGAACTGCTGAGCAGGCTCGGCACGACCACACGGGTCCCGAACATGATGAAGGATCTTGCCAAGCTGAGCAGCGGTGGCACGCACGTGGCGTTGATCTACGCGGACGGCAACGCGATCGGGAAGTTTATCGGCGAGCTCCACACAATGCGCCACGAGAAGCGGGCTCGGGAACTATTGCAGAAGGTCACGAAGGTGATCGATGAGTCCACGTGGGAAGCCCTTGTCGCAGCCGTCCGGGAGATCTGGGACAGCGACACGGCACCGCCCGTGGTCCCACACCTGGTCGGCGGTGATGACGTGCTGGTCAGCGTCCCGGCCGACCGTGCGTGGGATTTCGTCCGGACGCTGCAATCGGTGTTCGGGCGGCAGATCAGGAAGAAGACGGACGGAACCGGTGTCCTATCGCCGTCACTGTCAGCCGGAATCGTCTTCCACCACCACATCAAGCCGCTGCACGTGATGCACGATCTCGTCTCGACACTGCTGCGCAACGCGAAAACGCAATACCTCGGTGCCGAGGCCGCCATCGCCTGGCAGGACGCGACGCGCGACGGCGAAGAGCCGATCGACCGGACGCCGTTCCGGCACGCAAAACTGGAGGACGAGGCTCCCCAGCTGGCCGAGCTCGCCGAGCTTCCCAACGCCGCGCGGCAACGACTCGCCGAACTGCTGCGCTCTCACGACCTCGGCACCAAGCCGGTGGAGCAGCACCTCCGGCGGCTCGGCCTGGCCGGCAAGGTCGCTCCCTTCCGGGAGGATCCGATTCTGTTGGCGGACGCACTGGGGATGGTGCACTGGTGGCGGCGGTAACCCGGTTCGAATTCGAGATCACCTTCCACGGCCCGTTCCGGGTCGCGCTCGGGCAGGGTGGCCCAGGCGTGCACAACACCATTAGCCAGCGGCACGCACTACCTGGCTCCAGCCTCAAAGGCGTCGTGCGCGCCACCGCCGGACTGCTGCTCGGCACGGACAACCCGGTGGTGGCCGAGGTATTCGGCTCCAGTCGGCAGCGTTGCCCGTGGCACTGGAGTTCGCCGGTTCCCCGGGCGCACGAACCGGATGAGCAGCCGGCCTGGTATCCGGCGATGCCGAGCGCGCGAGTGCGCATCGATCGCGAGACCCACACCGCGGCCGAGGACATGCTCGTCATCGCCGAACAGACCGGGGCGGAGAGCGCAACCTTCACGGTGACGCAGACCGCCCGCATCGAAGATCTGACCATGCACCAGGACGTGCTGGTAGTCGCCGCGCAAGCGACCCGGTCGCTGGGCGCGCTGCGGCGGCGCGGCCTGGGCTGGGTCGGCATCACCTGCACAAGCCACGAACTCGACGAAGCCGCCGTCCGCCGATTCCTCCAGGTGAATCAGCCATGACCGAATCTGCAAAGCTGACCGTCACCCTCACCGAGCCGGTCGCGGTGGTCCGCCACCTGCGCAATGACTTCCGGCAGGAGTCCTACGACCACATCCCCGGCACAGCCGTGCGAGGAGCGCTGGCCGAGCAGTGGCTGCTCGCGCACGGCGATCCCAACGATGATTTCCTCGAAATCTTCGAAGGCGACGTGGTTTTCGGCCCGTTGCACTGCGCGGCGAGCCTTCCGGTGCCGCTGAGCGTCAAGGTCCACAAATACCGGGCGGGCGACGACTGCAGAAAGCTCTGGTGGGACTCGGTCGACGAGGAGGCGGACGCATGCCCGTGGTGCAAGCAGAAGCTCGAATACAGCAAGGGCGGCCCGATCGGCAAGGTTCGGCGGACGCCGCGCACTCGGCCCGCGCTCGATGCGGAAGGCGTCGTGCGCACGGGAAGCCTGTTCAACCAGAGCAGCATCGCCGCGGGCAACGTGTTCGAAGGCTGGCTGTCCGGGCCCGCGCTGCGCTCGCTGCACATCGATGGTGAACCGGTGCGAACAATCTCCCTGGGCGGAAAGCGCACGATTCAGGGCAATGCCGAGGTCGCCATCGACTTCGAGGCCGAGCCGGAGCCCGCAAAGCTGATCGGCAAGGACGTGATCCTGCAGCTGGCCGCGCCGGGGATCTTCGTCGATGCGCTGGGCCTGCCCGCCGCCGAGCCGGACCTGTGCGAGCTGTCGGAGGTGCTGGGCGTGGAGGCCTCATCGGTGGTGAAGCCCTGGCAGCGCTGGACAGAGGTCGGCGGCTGGCACCTGGCCAGCGGCCTGCCGAAGCCGACGGAGCGGGCGGTTCAGGCTGGCTCGACCTACCGCGTCCGCTGTGCGGAGCGGCCGAGCGACGCCGCCCTGCGTGCGCTCATGGTTCGCGGGGTGGGGCTGCGGCGGCGGGAAGGTTTCGGCGCGCTGTGCCGGCCGGTTGCACCACTTTCCTTCTACCAGTGGGGCAGCGTTCTCGCGAAGCTGCGCGCGGACCTGAGTGTCGACGATGGGGGAGCCCTTCCCCACCTGCGCAAACGCACCGCGGAGCTACGGAAGGGCATCGAGAGCGACGCGCCGTTCCGGGATCTGCTGGATCGCGACGACGAGTACGCGAAGGCGCTGCGGAAACTGCTGGACGTCACCGATCCAGTGCTTTTCGGCCGCCTAGTCGAGAAGTTGGAGTACGGGAAGTGAAGGTACTGCTGCTGACGGCACGGATTCGCCTGGAATCGGAGGGCGGTGTGATCGGTGCCGAGCTTCCGACCGAGCGCGGCAGCGACCTGCGGCTACACCGCGACCCGGCCGGCAGCATCCACCTGCCCGGCACGACCGTGGCGGGCAGCCTGCGTGAACACTGCGGCGAGGCGCTGGACGACCTGTTCGGCAGCCGGCCGGAGGAGCGGAAAGAACCGGATTCCGAAGACTTCGCCCTGACGCCGTCCACGATCCAGGTCCTCGGCACCCGCTATCGTCCGGCAGTCGACGATCCTGGGCGGGACGAGACCGGTCACCACGCCCGAACTGCGATCGACCGATCGCGCGGCGCGGCCAGGAACAACGCCTTGCACAGGGTCGAGCAGCTGCCGCGCGGGACCGAGTTCGACATCATGCTGCGCTGGAATAACCCGGATCAGCGGCGCGAGGTGTTCCTGACCAAGCTGAAGTCCTGGCACCCGAGGCTGGGGCGAGGTGTCACCACCGGGGCCGGGAAGTGCCGACTCATCGGCTGGGGCGCCGCCGACTACGACCTGGCCACGCCCGAAGGCCTGCTCGATTGGGTCCGCCGCACGGGCCTGGACTCCTACCCCGAACCAACCAGTCAGCCAGTGCCCGCGCCCGCTGCCGAACCGCTGCTGAACGTGCATATGACCATTGTGGACGGTCTGCACTGCGGCGTTGGTGACGAGGACAAACCCGAGCAGGCGCCGCGCGAGATCTTCCAGCTGGACGGTGCTCCGGCGATTCCCGGCTCGACGCTCAAGGGCATCATGCGGTCCCGCGCGGAGTACATCTGCCGCGTGGTCGGAGTTCCGGCCTGCAACGGCCAGGAGGATGACGAGTGCCGGCCGTGCCGGATCTTCGGGTCAGGCGGCCACGAGTCCGCGCGGCGAGGGGCGATCGTCGTGCACACCGCCGTCATCGAGAACCCGGTGGTGGAGAAGGAGCGTCCGCACGTGGGGATCGACCGGTTCTCCGGCGGCTACAAGGACGGCGCGCTGTACAAGGACGAACTCGTGGTGGCCGGGCAGTTCCGGCTGCGCGTCGATCAGATCGGGAAGCTGGAAGACGGCGACCTGCCGCTGCTGAACGCCGTGATCGCCGACTTGAACGACGGATTGATCGGCATCGGCCAGAGCACCATGCGCGGCTACGGGACGGTACGCGTCGCCGACACCGACTGGCGGGAGCCCGACCTGGCGTCGCTCGCCTCGACGCTCCGGAAGGACGCTGCATGACCTGGCACCTGCACGGCAGCGGCCACCGGCTGGCCGATGACTGGCGCGAGCTCCACTCGATCGCTGCGGGCTGGGACGCGAGCTGGGCGGACGTGAACGGCTTCCACCTCGAACCCATGCCCACCCGGCCACCGATCACGACCCACCTGTGGGCGTGGGCCGCGCGACGCTGGCTGCGCGTGCGCATCGACGGCACGGACTGCTGGGCAGCCCTGCTGACCAGTGGCGAAGCGGCGGTCGGCGACCTGTGGACCGAGCACGAAGAGGTGCCGGAGCCAGAAATCACCAAACTGCGGCACTGGCACCAGGACGAGGGCCAAGTCCACCAGTTCAAGGGAAACAAAGAGATCCTGAACCGAGACGACTTCATCCAACTGACCCCACTACGCCCCACCACAGCCGCCTTCATCGGCCACACCTCGACCCTTACCTGAACCACCCGCGCACCACCAGCACCGCTGGTGATGGTCACCCAACTGCGAGCGGTCCAACGCGAACACCTCCAGGCACGAACCGCTCGCAACCCAAAACCGCAGGTCACAGGACGAATAGCAGGAGTGTAAGATCAACGAGAGCCAAGCGAGCGATCTCCACCGGAAACCGCTCGCGTCGATCTTTGAAACCCCAGGTCAAAGCCCCCAAAAACACCAAGCCCTATCACCGGCCCACAACGCCGGTCCCCTTTGAGGCGCGGGGATCCCGGTGGAGTCCGACAGCACGTCGGCCTGTCACGGGCCCACAACGCCGGTCCCCTTTGAGGCCACCAAAGACTTTCGCACCAGCGCGGCGACAATGCCCGCAACTGTCACCGGCCCACAACGCCGGTCCCCTTTGAGGCGTGTTGGCGAGCGTCCCACATCGGCTCAGCGTGTTGCCCCTGTCACCGGCCCACAACGCCGGTCCCCTTTGAGGCAGGTACAGCGCCAGCATGGCCGTGTCGTAGTTCATCGAGCTGTCACCGGCCCACAACGCCGGTCCCCCTTGAGGCCGTGATCCAGCGTTCGATCTCGTCGAGCGACGATGCCTGTCATCGGCGTCCAACGCCGGTTCCCCTTGAGGCACACCCTCGCCCTGGAATGAATAGAACAGTTCGGAGACTGTCACCGGCTCCCCAAGCCGGTACCCATTGAGGCCAGCTACCTGCCGGTCACAGAAAGAGCGGGGCGGGGCACCTGTGGCTGGTGGCCCGCCCCGCTCTTCTGTCGGTTCGATCAGATGTCGAACGCACCGTCCTGCACTCGACGCACGAACGCGGCGAACGCCGCTCCGTCGACGTCCAGGATCGGACTGCTTTCGCCGAGCTTCGTGTCCCGGATGCCGATGCGGCCCGGGGCGAAGCCGATCTCGACGCAGTTCGCGTTCTGCTCACTGCGGGCGGACTTGCGCCAGTCTTTGAACTTCATGGCGACGATCCTTGCGTTACAGGGTTGTGCTGGGCTCAGTAGCTCTCGGCCACTTCCAGCACCTTATCCCTGGACGCCACCGGGTCGAGGGCTGCGCCGATCAAGCGCGACCACAGGCGGTTGTACAGGTCCACGTCTTCGCGGTCGTCGAGGTACTTCCCGTCGTGATGTTCCTCCAGGTACACGAACTCGAGCGGCCCCGAGTTTCCCGGCGCTTCGATGCGGAAGGTCATGAACGACTGGCTTCGCGCCGCCGGATGGATCCGCGCCCCGAACGGCAGCACCTGGAGCTGCACGTTGGGCAGCTCGGAGATCTTCGCTACGTGGTCGAGCTGCTTCCGCATGACATCGGGCGTTCCGACCACGGTGCGGAGGGCGGACTCGGACAGCACGAAACCGATGTCGGGTCGGTCTTGTTTGGTGAAGATCTCCTGACGCGCCGCTCTGGCTTGGAACACGTCGTCAATATTCTCGACAACCTGCGGCACGGCTTCCGCATGCATGGCGTGCAGGTACTCGGGTGTCTGCAGCAGGCCCGGCAGGAACTCGCACTGGTAGTGGTTGAGGACCGAGGCGTCGGCTTCGAGGTCGACCATCATGCGGGCGTACTTGTGGTAGATCGCCCGGTAGCCCGTCCAGCGGCCGCGTTGTTCGCTGCCCTTCGCCAGGTCCAGGTAGAAGCTCCGGTCGACTCGGACGCGGACCTTGCCGGCGTAGAAGTCGACGAGTTGGTCCAGGACTTGACGTTTCAGTCCGGTTTGGCCCGACTCCAGGCGACTGATCGTGCTTTCCGCTTTGCCGATGGCGCGACCGGCTTCGGCCAGGTCGCAGCCGGCGTCTTCGCGGAGGTGCCGAAGCTCGTGTCCGAGCTGGAGTCGACGCACTGTTGGTGTCGGCATGTTCGTCAGCCTTCCACGCTCCGGGCGATCAGCGGCGCGATCTCACCCGATCATGTTACTGCCCAAAACGCAATTGCGTTGCTACCTTGATGACGTACCGAACGGAATTGCATCGAGACACAGAGGGCAGCCACAGGAGCCAGATTTCTGCTACTACCAGCTAAATTTGCGCTGGCGGCGAAGAATCTGAAGATCTTGCTAGTTGCATTTTGCAAGTCTCGGCGAGACTGGCAAGCACCCCCAGGCGAGCCGGTATCCGCGTCGGTGCTGCGGTGCCTGGTGGGCGTATCCCCCGACCTCGCGCGTCTGCCAGGCACCGCTTCTTGGATTTCCGAGCAGAACGGACTTTTCGATGAAGACCACCACTGCACCGGTCTCCCGAGGACCTGCGGCCGTTTCTCCCCCGGCCGTGCCGCGGCCTCGGGCGGGAGAGGAGGCGGCCGCTACTGCCCCGACCCCATCAGGCGACCGCCCCTCTCCCAACCTCCCCGCACTGGGCCGGATTTCACCCGGCACCCGGGTTCAGGCGCAGGTCTTCGGCGAACTGATGGAGGGCCACGTGCTACCGCACGACACCTCCACCGTCGGCCGGCTACCGCTGGTGCCGGTCCAGTTCGGCGAGTTCTGCTGCATCCTGCTGCCCACCGATCTGTCCATCATGGACATTCCCGGAACAGCGGGCTGAGGCCGTCGCCCGACGCGACGCGCCCCCTCCCCCGCGGCGCGCGGCGGCACCCGGATCGCGGACCTGACCGCACCTGCGATCCGGACGAGCGGGGCCGGGAGCACCGTGGCACCTCCCGGCCCCGCCACAAACCAGCACACGACAAACACTGTCGCCTACATCGACAACGCCACAGCCAGCCCATCAGCCACGGCGCCATCGGCAACACCACCGGAATCACGCGAAGGCTCCGGCGTCACGCCCTCAGCCACGGACCCTTCGCGACCCAAAACCGCAGGTCAAACGACGTATCACAACGGTGTAAGATCAAAGAACCCCAAGTGAACGATCTCTACCAGAGACCCTTCGCAACGATCCTTGAAACCCCAGGTCAAAGCACCCAAAACCCAAACCCTCCGTCACCGGCTCCCCAAGCCGGTCCCCTTTGAGGCCTGCTTGCGGCGTTCGATGACGGGGTCGTTGCGCACCGTCACCGGCTCCCCAAGCCGGTCCCCTTTGAGGCTGCCACTCAGCCATCTCTGCATCGGTCATCGACTCCAGTCACCGGCTCCCCAAGCTGGTCCCCTTTGAGGCTCGCCGTTGGCAGGGCAGGGTTCGAGCTTGTCCAGCCGTCACCGGCTCCCCAAGCCGGTCCCCTTTGAGGCGCCCTCGCGTTCGTCAGGTCAACGAGACCGTTCGATCCGTCACCGGCTCCCCAAGCCGGTCCCGTTTGAGGCCAGCGACCACATGGGACGCCTTCGACGTGGGTCTCCAACCCGTCACCGAACCCCAAGCTGGTCATCCTTTATTGCAGCTCGCCGCTGGGCATGCGAAAGCGGGGCGGGACACCTTTGGTTGGTGTTCCACCCCGCTGCTTGTGCTGGTTCGATCAGTTTTCGGCGCTTCGTCGCTTGCTCCACGGGCGCGGCTGCGCCGCGACCTTCAGGAGCAAACGCGCTCTCGCCGAGCTCGTGTCCCGGGTGCCTACGCTTCCCGGTCAGCGGGGCACGCTGTAGAGCACGCGTTTGCCCGGGTGCTCCGTCACCGTCCAGACCTCGTTCTTGCCCGGCCAGTACGACAGGTCCTCCACGCCGATCGCCACCTCGCGGTCCGGACCGTCCACTGTGAGCACTCCTGCTCCGGTCGCCTTGTCCGGCAACGCGGCCTGGAAGTGGCCCGGACCGGTTGTTCCTCCGCCCGTGCTGCTGAGGTACCAGCGGCCGTCCGTCGCCGTTGCTCCCTGCACGCGCGGCTTCGGCAGGCGGAGCGCCGACTTCGCCCGCCAGATGCCGTCGCCGTCCGGGCTCGGCAGGCCCGTCGCACCGTCGAGGTTCCAGCGCGCCACCCGGCCGTTCAGGTTCGGGTCGCCCTGGTCACCGCAGTACTCGCCGGTCAGCAGCGTGTCCGGGGTGGTGCTGCGGTCCAGCGACACGTACGAGTAGCGCTGGCGGCCTCCCGCCAGGCACTTGTAGTCGGCCGGGTGGTCGACCACGCCCTCCGGGTTCGACCAGCCCGCCACCTGCGGCATCACGTAGCGGTAGCCGAAGCCGTAGTACACGTTGTTCTGGCGGCCCACCTGGTTCTGGTCGGCCGTGTCGCCGTTCGTCGCCGACTTCAGGTCGAAGATCGAGCGCATGTCGAACAGCCGGATGCCGCGGGCCGTGTCGACGAGGTAGAGGTAGTTGCCGTACCAGACGATCCCGCCCGCGTGGACGCTGCCTCCGTCGCCCGCCTGCGGCGTGGTGACCGCCTCGTAGGACGGGTTCCCGTTGCTGTTGATGTACGGGTAGACGAGCAGCACGTGCTGGTATTTGCTGGTCGCCGGGTCGAGGAAGGAGACCCGCACGCCCTTCGCCGGGCTGGTGTCCTTGTTGTACCAGCTGACCAGCAGGGCCTGCTTCGTCCCCCACTGCTGGTCTTCCTGCGCGTCCGCGACGGTCGTGACGCCCTGCGGCATCCACACCGTCGTGTCGGTGTCGCCCGCGTTGAAGCAGAAC
The DNA here is from genome assembly GCF_056431445.1 of Saccharopolyspora sp. NPDC045941. Classification (NCBI taxonomy): domain Bacteria; kingdom Bacillati; phylum Actinomycetota; class Actinomycetes; order Pseudonocardiales; family Pseudonocardiaceae; genus Saccharopolyspora; species Saccharopolyspora sp. NPDC045941. Next base: position 77,996 of record NZ_JBWKKU010000001.1, on the reverse strand, counting down.
TTGCGCAGCGTCGGTTCCTTCATCGTGTCCAGCGCCGGAGAGGTGCAGGCGCTTCCCGTGCTGCCCTGGCGGTTTGCCTGGTCCAGGATGTTCTGCACGCCGAGCTTCGGCAGTTGGGCGTCCAGCTTGTCGACCCTCGACTGCAGGTCACCGCTGGTGTTGTTGAGCACGAAATCGTTGAGGTTGGGCGCATCCGCCGGGACCGCCGCGGCGGGTGAGGCTGCCAGCGTCGCGGTCACCACGGCCGCCGATAACGCTGCGGCCAACAGGTTTCGTCTGCTCACCGGGGTCTCCTTCTGGTCGAGAGCGGCGAACATCGGGAGGCTACGCGGACCAACGCTGCGACAGAACGGAATTCACCTGTTCGACCGCCACCGTTCGGCCGCGTGGCGGGTGCCGGATGGGTGCCCGGCTGGTCCCCCTTCCGCAATTTCCATTGAAATTGAACCTTCGATTTCAATGGAAATTGCGGACCGACCTCGGGGTGGGGGCATCGGCGGGGCCTTAGGGTGGGTTCTCGATCGGTTCGGGAGGTTCGGTGACTAGCGATCCGGCGGAGCTCGACGAGGCCATCGCGCAGCGGTACGCGCAGCTCACCGAGGAACTCGACGACGAAACCGCCTACCAGGTCCTGGTGGAGCTGGCGGACTTGTTGCTGCACCGTGCCGAGAGCGACGACATCGACGACGTCATCGAGGTCGCCGGGAACCTGCTCGACGCCCTCGCCGACGACTCCCCCGCCCGCGCCGCACCGCTCTACCAGCTGGGCCTGGCGCACGCGATGCGCGCCGAGCGCGGCGCCCAGGAGGAGTTCCGCGCCGCCGTCGGCTACCTGCGGCGGCTGCGGCCGCTGCTGCCCGACGATTCCGCCGAGATCGTGGCCCGGATCGGCCTGATCACCGCGCAGGCGGCGCTCGTCCTGGAATCCTTCGAGCACGTCGACGACGCGCTGGCCGATCTCGACGCGGCCTTCGCGCAGCTGCCGGACTCGTTGCTGCGGAACCAGATCCGCTTCCGGCGCGGCGCGATGCACCTCACCCGGTACCTGTCGATGGGCGGCGGCGAAACCGATCACCGGACCGCCACCGAGGACCTCACCGCGACGCTCGACGTGCCGTCCGACGCGCGCACCTCGGACGCCTGCCACATCGGCCTCGCCTTCCTGCTGCTGACCGCGGAAATGCCCGCCGAGCTGCGGCAGGGCCCCATCGCCGCCGATGTCGCCGACCGGATCACGCTGACGGCCCCGGCCGAGGACCTCGCGGAGGTGCGCCGCCACCTGGACGCGATCTCCCCCGACGGAGCCGGCGACGGGTCCGTGACCACCTTGAAGGTCATCGTCAACGCGGTGGGGAACCTGGACGGCTCGACCACCGAGGACTGGACGACCGCGATCGGCGAACTCGACGACGCGAAGAACGCGTGGCCCGACGAAGAACCCGGCAAGCGGGAAATCGCCGCGCTGCAAGCGGGTTTGGCCACGAAGCTCGCCGAGGTCAGCGGCAGCGCCGAGGACGCCGACGCCGCGACCGCCCAGATCGCCGCGGCAGCCGCGGCCTTGCCCGCCGACCACCCCATGCGTTCGCTGCTGCTCACCGGGCTGCGCTTCGCCTCCAACCCGCCCGGCAAGGCCGCCCCGGACCTCGACCCGGCCGAGAACGCCGCGGTGATCCGGCGGCTGGAGCAGGCGCTGGAGCAGTTCTCGGACGACGACCCGGACCGGGCGACGGTGCTCACCCAGCTGACGTCGACGCTGTTCAGGTCCGTCGCGACCGACCGCGCGCAGTCGCCGGCGTCCCTTTCCCGGGTCCGGGAGCTGAGCGAACAGGCGATCCGCCGCGGCGGCGCCGACCGGGTCAACGCCGGGATCAACCACTTCCTGCTGGGCGCCGCCGAGAGCTTCCAGGTGGTCAACGACCGCGCCGAGGAGAAGCTCGGGGCAGCCGTGGCGAACATGCGGCGCGCCGACGAGCTGCTGCCCGCCGACCACAAGTTGCGGCCGCTGATGATGCCGTGGCTGAGCTGGCTGCTCACCCAGCGGTTCATGGCCTTCGGCGGCCAGGAGGACCTCGACGCCGCCCGCTACTACGCGGCGGCCAACGACGGGAACGACCAGGTCACGCGCTTCGCCGCCGCCGTGAGCCGGCTTTCGCCGCACCGGCTCGACGCCGCCACGCTGGACGGAGTGGCCGCAGAGCTCGAAGAGCTGGCAGCGGAGATGTCGCCGGGGGACTTCCTCCAGCCCAGGATCGCGAGCGCGCTGGGAACGGCGCGAATGCTTCGCAACCTCCTCGACGGCGACGAGTTGAGCTTCGCCGGTGCCGACTCCGGCGAGGCGCGCGACGCGATGAACGCCGTCCTCGACGCCGTGGCCCGGGTTCCGGAGCACCACGTCGACCAGCCGAACGAGGCCCTGGGCGCCGCGAACGCGTTGGTCGTGCAGGGCATGGCCACCCGGGATCTCACGCTGCTCAACCGCGGCGTCGGACTGATGGTCGAGGTCTGCGGGAAGACCGACCTGTTCCCGCGCGAGCGTCGGCACGCGCTGGACATGCTGGGGACCGCGTTGCGGGTCCGCTACGAGTTCACCCGCGATCCGCGCGATCTCAACAACGCCATCGACCGGTTCGAGCAGGTGCTCCGCGAGTTCGAGCTGGAGCCGGGCGCGTTCGAGACCGCGCACCTGTTGAACTCGCTGGCCGACTGCTACGCGACCCGCGGCGATGCGGTGCGCCGCGATCCGCAGCGCGCGGTGCAGAACGGGCTTGAGGCGTTGCGCGAGAGGGCGCGCAACGTGCTGCTGCAATCCAGCGCCCGCCGCGCGTTGGACACCGCGAACACCGCGTCCGGCGAGGCGGTGCAGGTGAGCCGGTGGTGCCTGGCATCGGGCCAGCCGGAGACCGCGGTGCAGGCACTGGAGCTGGGGCGCGGCATGGTGCTGCACGCCGCGACGGTCGACGCGAACATGCCGGCCCTGTTGCGGGAGAACGGCCACGCGGACCTGGCCGAGCGGTGGGAATCCGAGGTGGGGCAACAACAACCGTGGGATGTCGGTGGTGCCGGCACGGCCAGCGTCGCCGATGCCGCGCTGCCCAGCGACCTGCGGTACCGGGTGCTGCGGGCCTTCGACGGCACCGCCGCCGAAGCGCACCTGCTCGCTCCGCCGCCGGTCGCGGAGATCGCCGCCGGGCTGCGCGCCGCTCGCACCCAGGCCCTCGTCTACCTGCTGCCCGGGGCCGCGGTGCTGGTCACCGCCGATGGGCTGGTCGAGCGGGTGGAGTCGCCGCAGCTCACCGAGGACGGCCCGGTCGCCCGGTTCGACCGGCTGCAGCGGGAGCGCGCCCGGGGCGACGACGTCGAGGAGCAGTGGCGCGCGGCGTTGGCGAGCGTCTGCGACTGGGCGTGGACCGCGGTGCTGAACCCGGTGCTGGACCTGGTCGCCGCCGGTCCCCGCGAGCGACCGCTGCGAATCGTGCTGGTGCCGACCGGAAAGCTCGGCACCGTGCCGTGGCACGCGGCGCGGCGGCGGGTGCCCGGCGGCAAGGTCCGGCACGTCTGCCAGGACGCCGTCATCTGCTACGCCGCGTCGGCGCGGCAGTTCGTCGAGGCAGGTCGACGCGAAACCCGTTCCTGGGCAAGCGAACCGGCGCTGGTGCGGACGCCGGACCTGCACTTCAGCCGGCACGAGCTCGGCCACATCCACGAGGCGCACTACGGGCACGGCACCTACCTGGGCAAGCCGCCAGACCCAAGGCGCCGTCGGCAACGCCGCGAGCCGCCGAAGCCCGCCGAGGTGCTCGCGCTGCTGCCCACCGCCTCGCTGCTGCACCTGGCATGTCACGCCACGCCCGCCGAGCTGCCGATCGAGTCCGCGCTGCTGCTCGGTTCCGGAGAAGTGCTGCCGGTGCAGGACATCCTGCGCCAGGCGCGGGACCGGCCGCGGGATGCCGCCGGGGCGCTCGTCGTGCTCGCGGCCTGCGCCAGCGACCTCACCGACCGGCAGCACGACGAGGTGCTGACGCTGTCCACCGCGTTCCTCGCCGCCGGTGCCGCCGGCGTCGTGGGCACGCGCTGGGAAGTCGAGGACCTGCCCACGGCCATGTTCATGATCGTGTTCCACCACTACCTCAACGCCGGCTACGCCGATCCGGCGAGCGCGCTGCGGGCCGCGCAGCTGTGGATGCTCGACCCGCGCCGCCGCCCGCTGCCCGGCCTGCCCGAAGAACTCTCGCTCTTCTTCGCCGACATCGACCCCGCCGAGCTCGCGCACTGGGCAGGATTCACCTACCAAGGCCGGTGACTTCTGCTTTTATGAGCGGCGTAGCCGCTTGCGGTGTGGGACGCAGCTTGCACCGCCGCGCAAGCAAACCCTGAAAACTCTCCGCTTGAGAGGAGTCCCATGGCGTCGGCGACGTTCGGCATCGACCTCGGCACCACGCACTCGTGCATCGCGCACATCGACGAGGCCGCTCGCCCGGTGATCGCCAAGAGCGCGGTCGGCGAGGACACCACGCCCTCGGTGGTGTACTTCGAACGGCCCGGCACGGCGCTGGTGGGCACGGCGGCGAAGAACTCCGCGCTGCTCGCCCCGCACCTGGTGGCGCAGCTGGTCAAGCGCGACATGGGGCGCAAGAACACCGAGTTCACCTACCACGGGAACCGCTACACGCCGGAGAAGATCTCCGCGCTGATCCTGCGCGAACTCGCCCGCGCGGCCGAGGAGAACACCGGGCACACCGTGCGCGACGTGGTCATCACGGTGCCCGCCTACTTCGGCATCGCCGAGCGCGACGCGACCCGCAAGGCCGGTGAGATCGCCGGGCTGAACGTGCTCGACGTGCTGGACGAGCCGGTCGCCGCCGCGCTGCACCACCACGCGCTGGACAACGCGCCGCAGACCCGGCACGTGCTGGTCTACGACCTCGGCGGCGGCACCTTCGACACCACCGTCATCCGCGTTTCCGGCGACGACATCAAGGTGGTGTGCACCGACGGCGACGGCCGGCTCGGCGGCGCGGACTGGGACGAGCGGATCACCGACCACCTGCTGGCCGCGTTCCGGGACGCGCACCCGAACCTGGACCCGAGCGCGGACGAGCTGGCCATGCAGGAGTTCGCCGACCGCGCCGAAGAGGCTAAGAAGGCGTTGAGCGCCACGATGTCCCGCAACGTCGCGCTGCGGGCCGCGGGTGCCGCGGTGACGGTGCCCGTCACCCGGGAGCAGCTGGAGGAACTCACCGCCGACCTGCTCGACCGGACGATGACGATCACCGAGCGGATCATCGAAACCGCGCGCGGCAAGGGCGTCGAGCGGTTCGACGAGGTCCTGCTGGCGGGCGGCATGACCCGGATGCCCGCCGTGGCGGCGGAGCTCAAGCGGCGGTTCGGGCTCGACGCACGGCTCTCCGAACCGGACCTCGCCGTCGCCAAGGGCGCGGCGCTGTTCGCGCTGATCAGGCAGGCCAAGAAGGTCCAGGGCGCGCCGGCCGAACGGCAGCTGGGGATCAGCGCGGCCGACGTCGATGCGATGGCCAGGAAGCGGGTCGCGACGGTGGTGCCGCGGGCGTTCGGCGTCAAGGCGCTGGATCCGCGGGACCCGCTGGCGCTGACGGACCCGATGCGGGCGCGGCAGATGGTGGCGCACCTGCTGCACGCCAACACCGAGCTGCCCGCCGACACCGGCCCGTACCCGTTCCAGACGGCCATCGACAACCAGCGGATGGCCGAGATCGAGGTGTGGGAGCAGGCCGGGTCGACGCCGTCGGACGAGCTGGCCGACAACACCAAGGTGGGCCACGGCATGCTCACCGGCATTCCGGCCCGGCCGGCCGGGTGCCGGATCGAGATCACCTTCCACATGTCCGAAACCGGCGCGCTGACGGTGCACGCGAAGGAGTTGGAGAGCGGCAACGACGTGCGCTTCGAGCTCGAGATCGGCGGCATGGACCAGAAGGCGGTGGCCAAGGCACGCACCGACATCGCAGGCCACCAGGTGAGCGGTTAGCCCAGCAGCGCGGACAGCTCCTCGACCTCGGCCGTCACGCGGCTTTCCGCCTTCTCCAGCGAATAGCCCTCCGGATGGTGCGTGAGCACCACGACGATGTACCGGTCGCCGCCGCCGACCAGCCCGCTGGTGTGCACGTCCACGCCGCCGCGTCCGGCCGCCCACGCCTGCTTGACGCCCCACTCCCCGCCGGGCAGCGCGCTGGGGATGCCGAAGTGCTGGTCGGTGCCGTCGGCGGCGATGCGCGCGGCATCACGCAGCGGATCGAGCAGCAGCGCGCGCTTCTCCGCCGGCAGCTCCAGGACGTGCTGGTACACCTTGACCACGTCGTTCGCGGTGATCAGCGTGTCGCCCCAGCGGCCCGGCGTGTCCGGGGGTTCGGTGTCGGACAGGCCGAGGTCGGCCGCGACGCGGGTGACGATCTGCGGCCCGCCACCGGAGGACCACAGTTCGCTGGCGATGCCGTCGTCGCTGTGCGAGAGCATCCGGGTCACCCGCGGGCTCGGCCGCTTCGGCGTGGATCCCGCGGTCGACCAGGTCGAGCCCGATGAGCAGCTTCACCAGCGACGCCGACCGGAACTGCCGGTCCGCGTGGTCGGTGCGCAGCGTTTCCTGCTCGACGCGGTCGAAGACCACCGTGCTGGAGTCGGTATCCCCGGATGCCTGGCCGACGCCGAACGCGATGGCCAGGACCGCCACCGCGACCAGCGCTGCGACGACCGGCCAGTTGTTCCGCCGCCGGGGGCGCTGTGCCCGCAGCGGCCTGGTCTTCGCTTCCAACATGGTTCCAGCGTCGCGACGCGATGTCGGCGTCAAGCCTTGGTCATGTCATGGTTTCGCTACAGAACCACATGGGTGCCGCGGTGGAGATCCATAATCGGCCGGTGCCGAATGTGCTGCTGATAGAGGACGACCCGGCCGTCCGGGAGGGGCTGTGCCTGGGCCTTCTCCGGCACGGACACGTGGTGGAGCCGGCGCCGGACGGGGAAGGTGGGCTGCGGCTGCTGGGCGCCGCGGACATCGTGGTGCTGGACGTGATGCTGCCCGGGATCGACGGTTTCGAGGTGTGCCGCCGGATCCGGGCCGCCGGCAACCTGCCGATCATCATGCTCACCGCCCGCGGCGACGACATCGACGTGGTCAGCGGCCTGGAGGCGGGCGCCGACGACTACGTGGTGAAACCGGTGCAGGCGCGAGTGCTGGACGCGCGGATCAAGGCGGTGCTGCGCCGCAACGGCGGTGGCCCGGGCCAGGATCGGGAACGGCACGGCGATCTCGTGATCGACCGCGCCGCGCTGGTGGTGTCGAAGGCGGGCGAACCGGTCCCGTTGACGCCGACCGAGCTTCGACTGCTGCTGGAGCTGTCGAAGGTGCCCGGCCACGTGCTCAGCCGCCAGCAGCTGCTGAACCTGGTGTGGGAGCACGAGTTCCTGGGCGATTCGCGGCTGGTCGACGCCTGCGTGCAGCGGGTGCGCATGAAGATCGAGGACGTGCCCGGCTCCCCCGTCTACATCCGGACCGTGCGCGGTTTCGGCTACCGGTTCGGCCCCCTGTGATCGGGCGCTTGCTCGGCAGGACGCGGGGAATCCGGCCGCGGATGGTCCTGATCGTCACGTTCGTCGCGCTGCTGGCGACGGTCGCGGCGACCGGGGCGAACTACGTCTCGGCCCGCCGCACCGTGCTCGCCACGACGCAGGACCACTTCATGCAGCAGCTGCGCGACGACGTCGACCGGCTGGCCCCGGGCCTCCGGCTGCCCCTCGACCAGGCCGCCCTCGACGAACTCCACGGCCGGCTCGGTAGGCACACCGTCGTCGTCTTCGGCGGCCTGACCGCGAAGGACGCCACCTATCCCGCAGCGGAGATCTCGGAAGGCCTGCGCGCGACGGTGCGCAACGGCACGCAGGTCGTGTTCCAGCGGGTCGAGAACCAGAGCACCGTCATGCTCGTCGTCGGCATGCCCGTGTTGACCACCGACGAGCACTTCCAGCGCCACCCGTCGGGGCTGGAGGTGTACGCCTCGTTCCCGCTCTACGACCAGGAGCGGCAGATCCAGGAGTTCGCGACGAACGGCTGGCTGACCGGCGCCGTCGCGGTGCCGCTCGCGGTGATCGTCGCCTGGCTCGCCGCCAGCGCGGTGCTCCGGCCGGTGCGCCGGCTGCGCGATGGCGCCCGCAGCCTCGCCCGCGGAGACCTGACGACGCGGCTGCCCACCCGCGGCTCCGACGAACTCGCCGAGCTGGCGCGGACTTTCAACGACAGCGCGGCCAGCCTGGAGGCTTCGGTCGGCGAGTTGCGGCGGATGGAGGCCGACTCCCGGCGGTTCGTCGCCGACGTGTCGCACGAGCTGCGCACCCCGCTGGCCGCGATGACGGCGGTCAACGAAGTGCTCGACGAGGAAGGCGCGGGGCTTCCCGGCGACGCCGGCACCGCCGCCCGGTTGATCAGCTCGGAGACGAAGAAGCTCGCGCGGCTGGTGGACGACCTGATCGAGATCTCCCGGTTCGATTCCGGCACCGCGCGGCTCGACCGGCAGGAAACCGACCTCGGGGAGCTGATCACCGGGACGCTGCGCACCCGCCAGTGGGGCGACCGGGTGGAGGCGGACCTGCCGCCGGGGATCGTCGCCGAGGTCGATGGCAGGCGGGTGGACGTGATCGTGGCGAACCTGGTGGGCAACGCGCTCCGGCACGGCGAGCCGCCTGTGCGGGTGCGCCTGCGCAGCGCCGGCGGGCAGGCCGTCGTCGAGGTCACCGACAACGGCCCGGGGCTGCCGGAAGCCGTGCTGCCGCACGTTTTCGCGCGGTTCTACAAGGCCGACGCGGCGCGCACCCGGTCGGAGGGCAGCGGACTCGGGCTGTCGATCGCGATGAAGAACGCGGCGTTACACGGCGGCACCATCGAGGCGGGCAACCAGCCCTGCGGTGGTGCGAAGTTCACGCTGCGGCTGCCCCTGGAGGTCTCGTGAAACGCATCGCCTTGGCGGCCGTGCTGCTGGTGCTCGCCGGTTGCGGCGTGCAGCCGACGGACGTGGTGCTCGCCGGGAAAGGGCCGGACGGCATCGCACGGGGGCCGGTGCTGTACTTCGTGACCGGCGAGCCCGGCCAGGTCAGGCCGATGACCCGGGAGACCGGCCGGCTCGGCACCGTGACGGAGGCGCTCCGCCTGCTCGCCGCCGGGCCCACCCCTGCCGAAGGCGCGGCCGGATTCCGCACGGAACTGCCGTTCCTCACGACCGAGCAGGTGTGGGCCGGCGCCCCGGACGGCGGGATCGTGACCGTGCAGATCCCGGTGCCGCCGAGCACGTTGTCCGCTCTCGCGTCGACGCAGCTGGTCTGCACGGCCGTCGGGGTCAGCGCGATGGCCGGGGCGAACGCCCAGAAGCTCATGGTGCAGCTCAGAGGTTCGGGCGAGGTCGGGAAACCGGTGCTCTGCCCGGCCAACGCCTAGGCCACGCCCGGAACTCCCAAGCCCGGCGGCAGAGGCTGTCCGGGAACGTCGATTTCGCGCGAAATCGCCACAGCCCACGCGCCACTTCGAGGGCACAAGCCCCTACCCCGGAACAGGCTCTATAGAGGCTGTTTTGGATATCGTGGTGTGAGGTGTGGTCCCGCGGAGTTTGTCTTTGAAGCGGCGCAGCCGCTTAGCCCACCCTCGCAACTCGCACCGCCGCGGGTTCTCAGGGGCCTTCTCGCGAGGACAGCCCCGACGTGGCGAATTGGCATTCATGAGTCGGGGATCCCACAGCGAGAAGGTTCCTGAGGTTCCGCTACCCGCACCGCCACGCAGAGCAAGTTTGGAAACAGGTCCTATAGCCTCGCGGTCATGGCGGACTGGGAGCTTCGGGACTCTTCGGCAGCGGACGTCGGGGCGGTGGCCGAGCTGCGGGCCGTCGTGCTCCGAGCGGACCTCCAGCGGCTCGGCCGGTACGACGAGCAGCGCGTGCGGCAGCGGCTGCGGGACGGGTTCGAGCCTGCGCACACCTGGGTGATCGAGGTGGGTGGCGCCTTCGCCGGCTGCGTGGCGCTGCGCCCGGCCGAAAGCGCCTACTGGCTGGAGCACTTCTACCTGGCCCCGGACCTGCAGGGCAGGGGCATCGGATCTGCCGTGCTGGGCAGCCTGCTGGAGCGATGCGACCGGGAGGACGCCTTGGTCCGGCTGAACGTGCTGCAGGGCAGCCCGGCCCGGGAACTGTACGAGCGGCACGGGTTTTCGGTCGAGACCGAGGACGCCGTGGACGTCTTCATGGTGCGCGCCCCGGCTTCGCGAGCGCCCGGCGATCGATCGGGCTTCCGCGATCCCGGCCCCGCCTCGTCGGATCTTGGTGTTGACTGAACCACGGACACCGGACGCGCACCGGAGAGGAGGTCGACGTTGAGTCAGCAGCGGATGTTGGACGCGCTGGCGACCGAGTGGGACGACGTCGCCGACCGGCTCGACCCCGAGACGTTCACCAGGCTGGTCGCGCTGGTCGCCGAGCTGCAGGACGCGGCGGATTCGGAGACTTCCGCGCTGATCGCCGAGGACATCGCCTCGCTGCTCGGGGACGTGCTGCCGGTGACGCACCCGGTGCGCCGGGCGCTCGCCGAACCCGTGTCGCGGTTCCGCCGGCCGGAGGTGGACTGGCAGCGGCTGAGCACGGACCTGAGCGACCGGCTGGCGGATTCCGCGCCGCGCGCCGACCTGGACCGGCTGCGCGCGGCGGATTCGCTGGACGCGCACCAGGTTTCGGCGGGCGGCGGCGACCCGGCCGACCCGGACCTGATCCGGCTGCCGGGCGCCGGCGGCCCCGCCCGGTGGCCCGCGTTCCAGTTCGACGCCGCGGGGGCGCCGCGCGAGCTGGTGCGCACCGTGAACCGGTACCTGCGCGCCGCCGACGACCCGTGGGGAGCGGCGGACTGGTGGCTCGGGATCAACGACTGGTTGGGCGGGGTGCCTGCCGAGCTGATCGGCCGGGTCACCGACCAGGCGTTGATCGACGCCGCCCGCGAAGACTCGGCGGAGGTGTGACCATGCCGATGGCCACCCCACCGCTGGAGTTCGAGGCCGCCCCGACCCGGTACGTGCTGCCCGCCGACACCACGCTGTTCCGGCTGCACGACCGCAGGCGGCACGCGGCCGAGTTCAAGCCCGCCCAGGCCGGCAACGCGCCGGGCGGCCGGTTCGACGGCACACCGTCGGACCCGTTCCCCAGCTACTACGCCGGATTGCAGGTGACGACGGCGCTGGCGGAGGTGCTGCTGCGCAACCTGGGCTTCGGCGGCAACGGGCAGCGGCTGATCCGCCGGGCGCAGATCGCCGAGCGGCGGCTCAGCGCCGTCCGCACCGCCCGCGAGCTGACCCTGGTCAGCCTGCTGACCGGACCCGATCTGGCCGCGGTCGCGCAGGATTCCTGGCTGGTCGACACCGAGGGCAAGGACGCCTACGAGCGGACCCGGGACTGGGCGGCGTGGATCCGGGCGCAGGCGGAGTGGGCGGACGGGCTGATCTGGCCGTCCAAGCGGGACACCGGGAATCCAGCCCTGGTGCTGTTCGGCGACCGCTGCGGAGCGGACGGCCTGGACGGCGAAGAGCCGGAACTGCAGATCGACCTGGACACCCCGATCGGCGAGGCCTGGCTGGCCAAGATGCTCGCCCCCTACCGCGCAGTGGTGGCCCCCAGGCCGAACTGACACCCGGCAACCACACCTGCGGGGCGCCGCCGAGCGGAACGAGCGAACGGCCTGTTCACCTCGTCCATCGAGGCGAACAGGCCGTTCGCGAAGTGGGTATTCGGCAGGTCAGGAAGGTTCCGTCAGGCCAGCGGGGACCTGCCATTCGTAGCGGCGGCCCTTGTTCGTCATGCGCAGCCCTTCCTTGAGCGCCACCCGACCGAACTCGCTGGCGAGCTTTCCGGCCAATGGCACCTTGTCGCCGGTCTTGCCGTAGCCGAAGCTCAGGCCGGACTGCAGCTGGATCCCCAGGGACGTCCAGTCCGCGGGCGGCACCGCGAGGATGTCGGCGGTCCGGTCACCGGCCAGGTGGCGCATCAGGCTCGGCCCCACACCGGCGAAGGCCGGGCCCGGGAGCACTTCGCGGATGAAGTCCAGCAGGGCCTTGGTCATCTCCCTCCCGGCTTCGGAAGGGGCCTGCTGCCGTTCGAGGATCCGGTCCTTGAGCGCCACGGCCGAGTCGAAGTCGGACGGGTTGAGCCGCTCGTCGACGCCCAGGACGTGGCCGATGACGCGCCAGATGTGGAAGAAGTCGTCCCGGTCGCGGGCGGGCAGTTCCACGCCCAGCCGCTGCAGGCCGAGCGGGATCACGACGGCGAAGCTCAGCAACGTCCCGGCGAGGTCTTCCTGGTTGATCGGGATGCCGCCGTTGCCGTCCCAATCACCGAGGCTGGAGACGTGGTAGCGCATGGTCGCGTGCAGCAGGCGGATCTTCTGCGCGGATCGCACGCCCCGGCCGTCGGCGCCGAGCCCGCCTTCGTCGAGCACGTCGATCACGAACTGCGAGGTCTCCACCAGTCGCCGGTAGACCTGCCCGGTGAGCCGCTGGGACCGGTGCAGGACCTGCACGCCGTTGGCGCAGGCGTAGCAGAGCGGGAGCGATCCGCACAGCAGGGTCGAGAGCACGTGCGGCTCGTAGCGGCCCAGCAGATCGTTGCCGCGCTCCATCCGGGCCGGATCCGCCCAGTCCGGCAGCACCGAGGACCGGTCGAGGTAGCCCCGCAGCTTCGGCGGCAGGCCGTCGGGTATCGCCTGCGCGTTCCGGCCGAACCCGAGCAGCGCCTGCCTGACCGGTTCCTCCTGCCCTGCCGCGTAAACCTCGGCGATGGCCTCGTCGGCTCCCGGGTCACCGGCACCGCGCATCCGGTCCAGCAGGTCATCGGTCCAACGGACATCCGGCATCTCGAACTCCCGTCACGTGCCGCCCGGCCCGACCCGCTGCCGGGCCGTTGCTCACACGCGGGGTCCTACCGGCAACCCGAGGAGGGCGCGCCCCACAACACCTGATCCAGCGACCGGAAGCCACCGGGGGTGGGGACGCGGGAGTTCAGCGCTGGGACCAGGTTCCGCCGTGTTGGAGGAACGCCCATTCGCGTTCCCAGGCTCGCATGCACATGCGGCGGGCCAGGTGCTGGGTTCCCGTGATCAGGGCGATGCAGGCCAGCTCGACCACCAGCAGCATCAGCAGTGCCGCGAAGATCGCCGACGCCGTGATCGCTCCTCCGCCGGCCGGGGCCGGTACCCGGTTGCCCTCCTGGTCGACCCACACGGTCACGGTGTCGCCCGGCGTGCTGTCGGCCGGGACCTGCACCGTCGCGCTCTGCGTCCGGGCCAGCCCGGCGCGCCACTCGACGACCGCGGTCGAGTTCAGGGCGTCCTGGCTGTAGGCCTCGGAGACCGGGACGCTGAGCGCGGGGCGGGTGGTCAGCACCGCGTCCACCGGCCGCGTGGTCTCCGCCGCCGTCGCCGCACGCTGTGTGAGGTCGGCGTGCAGGGACGCGCCGAACAGGCCCGACGCGGGGATCGCGATCAGGGCGACCATGAGCAGCAGCACCGAGATGCCCGCCGCGAGCCGATCGATGGGCCTTCGCAACGGGTTCCGGTTCACCCCCAGTGCGTTGACCAACCACGCTGCGTGCGCTTTCAGCGCCGCGACCATCGCCGACCTCCAGACATCCGGTGCACCAAAGAGCCGCGAACGACCGTCGTCTTGTTTCGCCTCGATGGTTGTGCGCAGCATCCGCCAATACGAGTATCCTCCCCACCTGCCCCATCGTTATCACAACGTGACCAGACATACACCAACGGTGTAACAGATCACGTTATTCACAATCTGCTATCCCACCGACCGGAACAAGCGAGTCGGACCTTTGGTGCGCGGGAATTCAATTCCGGCAATTCGAACGATGGCCGGCAGGTCCCGCGACCGGGGGCCCGCGGGACCACCGGGTCAGCCCTGCGTCCTCAGTGGACGGAAGAAGGCGCGCAACTCCTCCGCCACCTGCGCCGGTTCCTCGTGCGGCATGAAGTGCCCGCCGCGCCCCGGACTGCTCCAGTGGCGCAGGTCGCGGTAGATGCGCTCCGCGAGGCTCTTCGGGAAGTCCGCGAAGACCGGCTCCTGGCTCAGCGTCACCGCCCCGGGCACCTCGATCGGCGGGACCGGCGCGTTGCGGTGGTAGTCGTAGTACTGCCGGAACGACGAGCCGATGGTGCCGGTTGCCCAGTACAGGGTCGCGACGGTCAGCAGCGCGTCCTTGTCCCAGCGCCGCTCCAGGTCACCGCCGCAGTCGCTCCAGTCACGGTACTTGTCGGCGATCCACGCGACGAGACCAGCTGGCGAGTCCACCAGCGCCGCCGCGACCGTGTCCGGCCGGGTCAGCATGATCTCGCTGTACCCGCCGTCCGACTCGTCGTAGGCGGCCACCGCGTCGAGGTAGGCCTGCTCCTCGGGCGTCGGCGGCCGTTCGCCGAAGTCGGTGGCGATCACCGCGGTGGTCACGTGGACCCCCGCCACCTCCCCCGGGTAGAGCGCGCCGAGCCACTGGGTGACTCCGCCGCCGATGTCGCCGCCGAAGGCGCCGAACCGCCGGTAACCCAAGGTGCCGGTCATCAGCTCGTGCCAGATCTCGGCGACACCGCGGCGGGTGAACGGCCCCGCCGGCAGCTCGGAGAACAGGAAACCCGGCAGCGAGGGGATGATCACGTCGAAGGCATCGGCCGGATCGCCGCCGTGCGCGGCGGGATCGGTCAGCGGCCCGGCGACCCGCAGCATCTCCACGAAGCTGCTGGGCCAGCCGTGGGTCAGGACCAGCGGCAGCGGCGCGGGCGCGCCTTCCGCCCGCTTGCCGCGCACGTGCACGAAGTGCACCTGCCGGCCCGCGACCTCGGCGAGGTAGTGCGGGTAGGCGTTGAGCGCCGATTCGGCGGCGCGCCAGTCGAACCCGTCCGCCCAGTAGGCGACGAGCTCGCGGAGGTAGTCGGGATCCGTCCCGCCGGCCCACCCGACGCTGTCGGACGCGGTCGTGAAGCGGGTGCGCGCCAAGCGGATGCGCAGATCGTCGAGGACGTCGTCGGGAACGGAAATGCGAAAGGGCTGAACAGTCATTTCTTCCTTCATCCAGTGCACGTTTCGTGGAACGAGCTCTCCTGGATGTCGGTCAGACCGCCGCCGCAGCCAGGAGCGCCCGGGTGGAACGGGTCGTCGTCATCGGGCTCACCTCCTCGCTTTGTCGCGGCTGCCACGACCTTACCCCAACGATCGCCTTGCACGAGCAGCTCACCGGCCGCGACGAGCCGACAGGCCGGTGGCCATCGAGGCGATGCCCGCCGCGACGCCCGCGGCGTCGTCGATCTGCTGGTCGGCGTCCGGAACCCCGGGGCAGGCCAAGTCCGCGAGCGAATCCGCGGCGTCCGGTCCGAGGCCGCGGACGACGATGCGGATGCCCATCGCGCAGGCCTTCCGCGCCAGCTCACGAGCCTTCGCGTGGTCCCCGAGCGCCCCGTCGCTGAAGATGCAGAGCACGCGGTCGCCCGGGTACTTCGGCAGCACCTCGATGCCGAGCCGCAGCGCGGACGAAAGCACGGTGCCGCCCCACGTCTTGGCCTTCCGGAGCGCGGAAATCACGTCGTCCAGCCGGGCTTCCGGCGGCACGTACTGCTGCACGACATCGGACCAGAGCACCAGCCCGCTCTTGTAGTGCGCGCCGTCGGCTTCGGCGAGGAACCGCTCGCCGCCGGCGATGGCCTGCTCCAGCCGTTGCCCCCGCATCGACGCGCTCACGTCGATGCACAGCAGGACGTGCCCGCCGTACCGCTCCTGCAGCCTGGGCAGGTACTCGCCCGGCGGTGCCTGCGTCAACCCGATCCCGCCGAAGTCCCGGCGAATCCACGAACTCATCGCTCCCCCGAACTCAGCACCGCACGGTCAGCCCGGCGATGGTCTCGGCCAGCCGCTCGGTCGCCGCGCCGTCCACGACACCGTCCACATAGGCCTCCAGCTCCAGCGCCGCGCCGCTGAGCGGCTCCCGAGCGGTCACCGCGAGCAGGCCGTCCGCGCTGACGCGCAACGTCAGCTCGATCACCGATCCGGCGGGCAGCGGCGGCAGCCCGGCGAACTCGCCGTCCAGCACCCGGCGGTTGTGCTCGACCTCCGCCGAAGGCACGTCGCCTGCCTGCTCGAACACCTGGATGCGGACCGACCGCTGCCGGTTCACGATGGTGGCGAACCGGGCCGTCGCGGTGGCGGGCAGCGGATCGTTGCGCTGCACGAGGTGTTCGACGAAGCTCCGCAGGCCTTCGTCGTGGCTGTCCTCGACCAGCACGCCGAAGCTGCGCGGCACCACCGCCGCCGACGTGCCGTCCTGCGCCGTGGCGAGCCGGTGCGCGCGCACCGCGGCCCCCGACACGACGGCCAGGTCGGGATCGATGATCTTCGGTGACCGGCCGAGATGTGCTTGCAGCGCGGCGCGAATCATCGGCGCCTTCGTGGCGCCGCCGACCAGCAGCACCTCGTCGATCCTCGACACGCCCTTCGTCGCCGCATCGGCGAGCACCCGGTCGACGATCCGCAGGGTGCGCTCCACCAGGTCCGCGCCGAGGTCCTCCAGCGTCGCCCGGTCGATCTCGAAGCTGCCCGAGTCGTCGCCGCAGCGCAGCTTCACCCGGCGGCTGGTGACCGTGCTGAGCTGGCGTTTGAGGTGCTCGGTGACGCCCTGGAGCTGTTGCCGGAACTCCTCGTCGTCCGGATCCGAGTCCGGGAACTCGCGGGCGAACGCCGCCGCCAGGTGCTCGGCGATGCGCTCGTTCCAGTCGGCACCGCCGAGCCTGCTGTCGCCGTCGGTGGCCACCACGTGCACTCCGTCGTCGGCAACCCGCAGCACGGTCGTGTCGAAGGTGCCGCCGCCGAGGTCGTAGACGAGCGCGGCGCCGGGCTCCGCCTGGGCGGAGTAGTGCAGCGCGGCCGCGACCGGTTCGCTCAGCACCTCCAGCACCTCGATGCCGGCCAGCCGCGCCGCCTGCAAGGTGGCTTCGCGTTCCCGGATCCCGAAGTACGCCGGAACCGTGATCACCGCGCGAACCGTCCCATGTGGACCGAAGCGGGCGATGGCGTCGTCGACGAGGCTGCGCAGGATCAGCGCCGACACCGATTCCGGAGTGTGCCGCGCGCCGTGGAACAGCAGCTCGAACTCGGTGCCCATCCGGCGCTTGATCAGCTCGACTGTGTTCTCCGGATCGAGGTTCTCCCGCGCCGCCGCGCCGACCACGGCCGTGTCGACGGACGCGAAGTGCACCACCGACGGCGTGGTGAGCTCGCCGAGCCGGTTGCCCACCACCTCGACCTCACCGTCCACGATGGACGCGACGGCGGAGTAGGTGGTGCCCAGGTCGATGCCGAGCACCAATTCGTCAGGCACCGCCGAACACCACTGTCGTGAAGTCGGCGCAGCTGACCGCCGAGCCGAGGATCGTGAGCAGCATCGCGATCGCGAAGACCGCGATCAGCAGCCAGCGGTACACCCGGTAGTTCGCCGGGGGTCGGATGGTCATACGGCCTCCGTGGTCGGCTTCTCGTCGCGGCCGAGGGCGAAGCCGCCGCGGCCCATCAGCCAGCGGAACGGCGCCGCCGGGGTGAGCCGGTGTCCCGGCCGGATCCCGGTCACCGAGGACACCACGAAGTAGCGCACCTCGGCGAAGTCCCGCTCCGCGGCCAGCACCAGGTTGTCCAGGCCCGCGGTGTTCAGCCACTCCCGCACCGCCCCGGCGCACAGGTCCGCGGCCCACGGCAGGTCGGCCAGCAGGTCCGCCTTGACCACCGTGACCGCCAGGGCCCGGCGCTCGGTCTGGACCCCGTAGTCGCGCAGCCGCCGGGCCGTCACCTGGTAGACCTGCTCGGGGTCGCCGCTGGCCGGATGTGCTTGCGCCAGGCGGGATTCCAGCGCGCCGCCGAGCTGGTCGCGCACCCAGCCGATGGCGAACGGGTCGACCACCAGCACCAGTCCCCCGGCGTGGTCGAGGAACTCCAGCTCACTGTTGTCGTCCCGGTCGACGTAGAACTCGCCGGCCGCGTCGAAGAGGTGCACCAGCGCCTGGTCTCGGGCCTTCGCCGAGCCGCTGCGGGTGAACCGCACCGTGATCGCCGCGGGCAGCTGCCCGGCCGGCGTCTTCGCGGTGTCGCCGCCGGTGGTGATCAGCTGCTCGCCGTGCTCGAAGGCCTGCTTGCTGGCGCCGTCGACGAAGTCGAGCACGACACCTTCGGCGGCGGCCCGGTCCCGCAGGGTGACCAGGCCCGCGTGCACGAGCCGCGTCTTGCCCGCCGACACCGGGCCGAAGACCGGCATCCGGATGTCGGTGACCGCGCCCGAACCGCCCCGCAGCGGCCGGTCGCAGCGCTGGCACAGCGCCTCCAGCCGCTTGGACGCCCGCAGCACGGTCGTCGGCAGCTTCGCGCCGCACCCGCAGGTGCGCGACGCCGCGCCCAGCGCGCCGGGCCGGATGTCGTGGTGCACCACCTGGCAGCCGTCGCAGCGGTAGGCGGGAACGGCCATCACGTGGTAGCAGACCGGGCAGCTGCCGCTGGCCTTCCGCAGCCGCCGCACGACGAGGTCGTAGCCGCGCAGCAGCCCGACGAGCGCACCCCGGCCGAGCCATCCGATGCCGAGCACCACAGCCCCGATCACCAGCACTTCCGCCGCCCCGAGCAGCGCGCCCAGGGTGACACCCGACCAGATCAGGGCGGTCAGGCCGATGCTCGCGAATCGGAGCTTGCTGCCGGTGCCGTAGTTGAGGCCCCACTGCCAGCCGCGCACGATGAAGGCGAGACCGTTGTGCCAGGCCGCGACCAGGTCGCGGCGCCACTGCGCGGCGAGGTAGCCCGGCCAGGCCCAGTCGTGCGGGAACGGCCCCTTGGGCTTGCGCAACCCGGCGGTGCCGTTGACCACGTCGTTCGGCGTCACCAGCTGCGGCTGCGCGGTGCCGCGCCCCGCCAGCACCAGGCACGTCGAGACGAACGCCCACGAGCTGCCGAACAGCACGAAGAACGGGAACAGCCAGGCCACGATCCCGATGACCACCGTGGCCAGCCACAAGCCCAGGCACAGCACCAGGAGGGCCCCGATCACGTAGGGCATTACTTCTCCCGTCTGCCGAACAGCCGGCGCGCGAACTCGCGGGTGCGAGCCGGTTTGGGCTTCTGCTGCGAGAACTCCTTCAGCCACTCGTGCCAGCCCGCGGCGTACTCGGCCGCCACGCCGCGCAGCACCTTGCTGATCCGCCGGTAGTCGGTCGGCTTGTGCTGGCCCGCCCAGCGCTCCAGGGCCTTGTCGAACGCCGTCCGCACCTGCTCCGAGGCGGCGTCCTCCCAGCCGGTCAGGAACGCGAGCACGACCGCGTGGTCGCGCCGAGACTGCGCAGCCTGCTCGTCGTTCCACACCGCAGGCAGCGCGTGCACCAGCATCTGCTGGAGCTGGTCGCCGCCCCGCACGGTCAGGTCGAGCGCGGCAGGCAGGTCCATGTCGAGCAGCACCGCGATGATCTGGTCCGCGCGGGCGGTGAACACCGACTCCGAGATGCCCTTCAGCGTCGCGGCATCTGCTTCGGCGCCCTTGCGCGCGAAGTTGCTCAGCCAGGACCGCAGCCGACCGTCGTCGTCCCACAGCTTGCGCAGGTCGTCCCGGTCGCCGAGGTGATGTCCCAGCATCCGCAGGACGTCCAGGTAGCGACCGGACACCTTGGACTTCTCCAGCACCGTGAACGCCCGCTGCGCCAGGGAATCCGAGACGGCCGTCGACGGCAGCGCGGTGAGGAAGTCCTTGAGCTCGGCCATGGTGGGCGCGGAGTTCCGGTACAGCGCCTCCCACACCGCTTCGCCGGTGCCCGGCCGGTCCGGCGCGCGCAGCTGCTCGCGGAACCGGGCGGTGGTCTCCTGCCGCACCGAGCCGCCGGAGGCCACCGCGGCGGCGGCGACCGCCGCGTCCAGCGGCATGAAGGGATCGCTGATCGTCGGCGCCAGCAACCGCCACCAGCGGGCGTCGATCGCCTCGGCGACCTCGGCGGCGCCGGGGCCCGCCAAGCGGCGGGCCAGCACGTCGCGCAGCAGGTCGATCATCTCCGGACCGCACGTCCAGCGCGCCGGGTCGACGCCGGCGTGCGGGTGCTCCGCCCACCACTCGACGAACCTCCCGGCCGCCTCGGCGAACCGGCCCACCCGGGGCCGCACGCCGAACCTGGTCGCGGTCCGCAGCAGCAGGTCCATCCGCTCCGGGGCGACGGCGCCGGCGGCCGCCTCGACCAGGATGCAGGCCTCCTCCACCTCGTCCGGGCTCCACGGCCGCGGCGACAGCGGAGCCCGGGAATCGGCCGGGGTGCCGCGCACGATCTCGTCGATCTCGCCGCGCAGCAACGCGATCCGCACCCGGCCGGCCTGCGCCGCGTTCGCCTCGGCCAGCTTCGCCAGCACCGGCAGCGCGGGCGACGAGGCCAGCACCGCGTCCAGCACCGGTTCGACGACGTCCGATGTGGACACCGGCGGCGGGGACACCAGCCAGTCGGCCAGCGCCATCGCGGAATCCTGCCCGGACACCGCCTCTTCGAGCATCAGCACGCCGGCGGCCAGCCGGTCCGCCGTGCCCGGCCGCCGGTCGTCGCGGTTGCGGGCGAACTGGTGCGACAGCTCGATGGCGTCGACCACGTCGTAGGGGTCGGCGCCGAGGAAGCGCGGCACCCAGTGGCGGGCGGCCGCGGTCGGCTCGTCCTTCCGGCGTTCCCCGGTGACCAGGTTGAACACCACGTAGTCGGAGTTGCGGTCCGGATCGGCCAGCGACCCGGCCCAGTCCGGGTGCACCGCCAGCACCTCGTGGCGGCTGTACTGCGGGTTGGTGGCGAACACCCGGAAACCCACCCGCAGCGCCCGTTCCTGGGGCAGCAGGAGCGTTCCGGCCGCGATCCAGCGCACCGCGGTCTCGGCGTCCTCGCTGACGAACACCACCCTCGAGGCGTTCTCGCCGTGCAGCCGGTCCATCGCGGAATGCACTGCGAGCAGCCAGGATTCGCCGTCCTGCCTGCTCAGCACCCAGTCCCGCAACGCCTCGACGCCCAGCGGCCCCGCCTCGGGTTCGGCCGACACCGCCGCGCATTCGGTGCTCTCCGCGGGCTGCTTGACCCACCACGGCGCGGCCCACAGCTGCGCGGGCCGGATCGGCCCGTACAGCTGCGGATCGGTGGTGGCCAGCGCGTGGGTGAACTGGTTGCCCTCCCGGACCCCGCCGGTCTCGGCGCCCAGGTAGATCCCGCGGGCCGTCGCGTAGACGCCGTCGTGCACGTGCACCAGCGACGGCGGGTACTGCGAGACCTCGCGCTTCTCGCGCATCCAGCCCACCGGGGCCTCGTAGAGCGCCGAGCGCTGCACCGCGGTCATCATCTCGTCCGTGGTGCCCGGCGAGACGGCCTGGAACTGGAATCCCGCGCCCCCGCGCAGGCCCTGGCCCGGCCGGCAGTCGGTGTAGTACAGCGACTGGAACTCGCGCCCGCTCATCCTCGGCTCCGTTCGATGATCCGGAAGTGGCTGAGCAGCCACAGCAGTGGTTCGTCCACGCGGAAGGGCCGCACCCCGGCCGGGTCGATCTGCTTGCGGCCATAGTCCGGTTCCGCGCCGAGCGAGGAAACCGCGAAATAGCGGAACGTCTGGTAATGCGCGCGCAGGTGCCCGTCGATGTCGTCGGCACCGAGGTCGGCCAGCAGTGCCCGCAGGTGCTCGTCAGTGTCCTGGCCGCCCGCCTCGTCGTACTGCGGGCCGGTGGCCGGCGGGCGGAGCAGCGGGTGGTTCGCGCCGAGCATCCCGAAGAACGCGTCGATCTTGGAGAACACCACGGCGATGGGGGTCTCGACCTTCTTGCGGTCGCTGAGCCCGACGCTGGTGCGCAGCATCTCGGTGACCCGGATGAGCACGTTGATCGGCGGCTCGGTCCCCTGGCGGCTGGCGTCGGGCACCGCGATCCGGTCCGCCGCGCCCGGCAGCTGGAACGGGTCGAGCAGCACGATCAGCCCGTCCGCGGCGGTCAGGTACGCCTGGCTGTTGACGAACTCCTGGGTCGTCATGTCCTCGCCGGCGGCGTCGTAGAACGACAGCGTCGTGGTGTTGTGCACCTCGCGGCCGAACTGGACGCGCGGCTGCCGCCACTGCATGACCAGCGGGACGCGGATGCCGTCCGCTGAGCCGGCGGTCGACTCGAACAGCGACCGGTCGTCGAACAGCGCGTGCTCGTAGTCCGCCAGCCACTGCGCGGTGCCGACCCCGGCCTGCTCGCCGGCGAAGGAGATGTCGGCGCCGAAGCGGCGGCGGATGTTGTTCCGCAGCTCGTGCACCAGCACCGTGGTGTAGACGGTCTTCCCGGCATCCTTACCGCCCACCACCCCGATCAGCGGGCTGCGGCCCTCCGCGAAGTTGGCGGGCAGCGGCGTGTGGCACACCGGGCAGGCGCGGATGCCGCTGACCGTGCCGCAGTCCGGGCACGGCGCCTTGCGCGGCGTGCGCCCGAACCGCGACGTCGGGGGCGCGAAGGTCGGCCAGGACGCGGGTGCGTAGCCGGTGAGCCGCTGCCGCTCGGCGTCGACGGCCTTGCGGCACTTCTCGCGGCCGGGCGCGGGCCGGCCGGTGCACTGGAACCGCAGGTTGCCCGCGGGGAACCGGTGGTAGCAGTAGGGACAAGCGACCTTGGCCATCAGCAGCCTTCCGCGTTCCGCCGCAATTTCAATGGAAATCGAAGATCCGATTTCCATTGAAATTGCGGTCCTCCGGCGTGTCGGCCGACCGACATGCCGGAGGTTGTGGACAACTTCCGCAATTTCCATTGAAATTGCGGAACTCCTCGCCCGGAGGCGACGGCGGGGCCTGGGGGCGGTTGCGCCGCGTCGGGGATGGGCATCAGGACACCTTCAGCTGGGAGATCGGCGGGTCGATCAGCTGGACGCCGGGGGCGTTGACGAAGCACCGCAGCCAGTAGGGCTTCCGGCGCGGCAGCTCGACGGTCAGCTCCACCGGGTCGCCGAGGTCGTGGACGTCGCGGTGCACGACCTGGCCGTCGTCGGGTTTGAGCGGCATGACGCGGCCGGGCGCGAGGACCACCAGCACCGTGCAGTCCGGGACGGGCTGGTCGGCGGTCACCACGATGCGCGCGGTGCTCGCGCCGAAGAGCCGGTTCTGCCGTTCGATCCGGTAGCTGACCTGCGGCGGCGCCCCGGGCAGCACCAGCGCGACGGGGTCGGACCGGCTTTCGCCGTTGTCGGCGGACGCGATCGCGGACACCTGCACGCGCACGTCGCCGGGCCCGGCGTCGATCCGGCAGCCGCCGCCGGCCTGGTACTGCTGCCGGGTCAGCCGCACCCGCCCGGCCTCCGCGTCGGCCGCCGGGTTCGCCCAGGTCACCTCGGCCATCCGGACGCCGCCCGGCCACACCCAGGACAGCACCAGCTCGCGGCCGAAGCGCCGCGCGTCGAGCGAGGTGACCGGCGGAAGCGTCGCGGCGACCCGGGCGGTGTGCCGCACCGGCACGGTCTCGGCGGCGACATCGGTGCCGTCCGGGCGGCGGTAGCGAGCGGTCAGCAGGTAGGTGTAGTCGCCGTCGACGTCCACAGTGGAGTCGCGAAAAGCGGTGCTGCCGTTGGTGGGGACGACGACGTCGTCGGACTCCCCGTCCCGGCGCCGCCGCACGTCGACGCCGACGACGTCCCGGTGGACGACCCAACTCCCCTCGACCGCCCCGGTGCGAACGGCCAGCCGGACCCTGTGCACGGGCGGCAGCACGTCGACCACCGCCCCGGCGGGCCGCGACCACGCGCCGCCTTCCCCGGCGGCGAAAACCGCGTACCCGACGCTCCCGCCCGCCGCCACGGCGGCGTCCACCACCACCGTCTCCGCGCCTTCGGCGACCACGTCGCCGTCGTCGGCGTCGCCGGGCGTCCGCCCGGCTCGCCGCACCACCCGGTACCGGGTGGCGTCGTCGTGGTCGGGCTTCGCCCGCCACGACACCCGCACCCCGACGCCTTCCGGCTGCGCCGTCACGGCGCCGACCGGGCTCAGCGGGATGCGCCGCAGCTCCGCCGCTATCGCGTCGTCGTCGGCGGCCAACCTCGCGGCTTCGCCGAGCTGGCGCCTGGCTTCGGCTTCGGCTCCGCCGCGCAGCGCGCGGTCCGCCGCTTCGCGGAGTTCCCGCACCTGCTGCGCGTGCCGGTCGACGGCCGCTTTCGCGGCCGCGGCCTCGTCGGTGTCGGTGATCGCGGCCAGGGTTTGCTGTGCGGTGATGAGGTTTCCGGCGGCGAGGAGTTCGGTGACCTTCTGCAGCCCGGTGACCGGCGGTGCGGCAGAACCGGTTTCGCTGAGCACGCTGACCACCGCCAGCCGCGCTTCGTCCGCGTCCAGGCTGCTGCGGCCGAGCACTCGCAGCAGCGCGCTGGCCGGTGCGCCGTTCTCGCGGAGCCGTCGCACGTCGTCGAGCAGGTGGTAGAGCGCGAGCAGCCGGAGGTCTGCGCCTTCCTTGCCCGCGGCGGTGTTGAGCAGGCCGAGCGCTTCGCGGGCGGGCTGGTTGCCGGAGCGCCGGTTCTCCCGGTCGATCGCCTGCTGGACGGCTTTGGCGGTGAGGCCGGCGGGTTTGGGCGGGCTGCTCTCGAAGTCCGCCAGGAGCTTGTAGCTGTCGAGCTTTCCGTGCAGGAGCTCGGGAATCCCGGTGATCTCGGCGTCGCCCAGCAGCGCCTTGAGGCGGCGGAAGAGGGTGTCGGGCAGGCCGCTGGTCTTCGGCAGTTCCGTCGGCGGCGCGGTCCGCACCCCGGCCTTGGTCAGGGCCCGGTCGACCTCGGCGGGCGCCAGCTGGCCGAAGGTCTCGCGCATCGCCTCCAGCTGGCCGGGCGTGATCAGGCCGAGTTCGCCGAAGTTCGCCTTCAGCATCGCGACGAGTTCGTCGACCTGCGCCTGGCTGGCCCCGGCCCGGGCGTCGTTGCGGTTGCGCCACCAGGCCATGCTGGACATCTCGTTGCCAGGCGCGCGCCGCAGCTCCTCGTCCTCGCGCAGGAAGGCCTTGTAGACGCTGGTGGTGAAGCTGGACTTCGCGGTGGACTGGGCGCTCTTGTTCCAGTGCGAGCGGACCTCGGCGAGCCGCTGCGACAGCTCCGCGTCCGAGAAGCCCGGCTCGACCGCGTACCTGGTCAGCAGGTCGTCGGGTAATCGGCCGCTGCGCCCCCGCAGCGGCCGGACCACCTCGCGCTCGTAGACCTTGGGATCGAAGGGTTGCATCGGAGCCCGTCTCTGACCTCTGTTCGATCTTTGTCTTTGAAGCGGCGCAGCCGCTTAGCCCACCCTCGCAACTCGCACCGCCGCGGGTTCTCAGGTGTCTTCTCGCGAGGACAGCCCCGACGTGGTGAATTGGCATTCATGATGTCGGGGATCCCACAGCGAGAAGGCACCTGAGGTTCCGCTACCCGCACCGCCACGCAAAACGAGCCTGGAAACAGGCACTTCAGCCGGAGACCGTGATCCCGGCGACCACCCTCTTGGCCTCGGCGACCTCCTCGTCGCTGCGGACGCTCACCCGGACCTTGATGTCCAGCGACTTCCCGGTTGACGGTTCGGTGGCGGTCAGTTCCAGCAGGCCCTCGTCGTCGACGGTCATCCGGATGTTCACCGGCGATCCGACCGGCAGCGGCGGCAGCCCGTCGATGAGGCCCTTGCCCTCGTTGATCGGCTTGTTCTCGGCGAGTTCCGGCCCGGCGACCACGCCGGACTGCTCGAACAGCTCGATCATCACCCCGGTCTGGCCCGCTTCGACGGTGGCCGCCTCCAGGACCCGCTCCGCGGTGGGCAGCGAGTCGTTGGCGTGCACGAGGTGCTTGACGAAGTGCTGCGTCGGCTTCTGCTGCCAGTCCGGGTCGCTGGTGTCCACCAGCTTCACGCCGAAGGCCTTGGGCAGCACGTTGCGGGTCTTCTTGGCGGCGAGGTCCTCCAGCGCCTTGACCGAAATCCCGGTCTGCTGCGCCACGTTCTGCACGGCCTCGGCGACGCCGGTGGCGCCCTGCTCGGCGGCGTCGGTCATCTCGCGGTGCACCACGCGGCCCAGCGCGTACAGCGCGGCGCCCTTGGCCACCGCCAGGTCCGGGTCGTGCAGCTTCGGCTCCCAGCCGAAGTCGGCGCGCAGCCGCTCGGCGACCGCCGGCATCTTCGTCGACCCGCCGACCAGCAGCACATCGTCGATCTGCGCGCCGGGCTGCTTCTCCTGCAGCGTCGCCAGGGTGCGCTTGAGGATGTCGATGGTCTTGTCCAGCAGGTCCTGGGTTTCGGCCTCGAACTGCGCGCGGGTCACCTCGACGCGCGCGCTGACCCCGGCGCCGCGCAGCGCCACCGCCCGGGATTCCGCCTTGGAGAGCTGCTTCTTGGTGTCCTCGGCGGTGGTCGCCAGCGACTGCAGGAACTCCTCGTCGTCCTCGACCTCGGTGCCCTCCGGCGCCTGCTCCAGGAACTTCGCCAGCAGGTGGTTGCGCAGCCGCAGGTCCCAGTCCGCGCCGCCGAGGTGGTCGTCGCCGTCGGTGCAGACCACCACGATCTCGTCCTTCGACACCCGGATCACCGTGGTGTCGAAGGTGCCGCCGCCGAGGTCGTAGACGAGGATCGTCTTGTCCTCGGCGTCGGTGGTCGCCTCGTAGTGCAGCGCCGCGGCCACCGGCTCGGGCACGATGCCGATCACGTCCAGCCCGGCGATCTGGCCGGCGTTCTTGGTCGCGCTGCGCTCCAGCATGCCGAAGTAGGCGGGCACGGTGATCACGGCGCGGCTCGCCTCGCCGCCGGTGTGCGCGGCCGCGTCCTGGGCGAGCTGCTTGAGGATCAGCGCCGAGATCGATTCCGGCGTGTAGGTGGTGCCGTGGAACTCGAACTCGGCGTCGCTGCCCATCTGCCGCTTGATCAGCGACACCACCCGGTCCGGGTCGATGATCGCGGAGTTCTTGGCCACCGACCCGACGACCACGTTGGACTCGTTCTCGAAGAACACCACCGAGGGCGTGGTCTCGCTGCTGTCGGTGTTGCGGCAGACGGTCGGGCGGCCGGTCTCGTCGACGTACGAGATGGCCGAGTAGGTGGTGCCCAGGTCGATGCCGAACACCTTCAGGTCGCTGTCAGACATCTGCGCTCATCCCCTCTGCTCGCGGGTCGTTCTCGGTGGCGGGCGCGGTTTCGGCGCTCCAGCGGTACACGTGCACCCGCGCGGGGACGGTCACGCGATCGGTCGTGGTGTCCAGGTATCCGTCGGAGACGACGAGGGCGATCTGCTCGTGCCGGCCGGGGTCGTCGGCCGGGAGGACCTTGATGGCGCGGTGCTCGCGCGCCGAGAACGCGGCGCCGACCTCGGGCCGGATCGGCGCGCTGCCGCAGCGCTCCAGGGCCTGTTCCGCGCTCAGCGCGAAGGATTCGAGGAGGTCCGCGATCTGCTGCCGGCCGAGCTCCGCAGGCAGCGTGCGGGCCTGGTGCAGCAGGTCCTTGCGGAGGTTCTGCAGGTCCGTGGTGATCGGGCGCAGCACGAGGTTCTGCTCCCCGGCGCGCAGCCGCTCCACTTCGGCGTGCAGCTTGTCGATGACGCGCTCGCGGGCGGCGGCGCGCTCGTGGTGCTCGCGAACCTGCTCGGTGAGCGCCGCGACCGCGTCGGTCAGCCGCGCGAGCGGGTCCGGCTCGGGTAACGGCTCGGCGGATTCCGCAAGCGGCTCAACCGGTTCCGGCTCCTGGTCCGCCTCCGGTACCGCCGGTTCGGGTACGCCGGCGACCGCGTCGACCGGCTCCCCGGTGTCCGCCGGCCGGTCGCCGTGCCCTGGCTCGTCGCGCATGAACTCGCCCGCCTCGCTGCTCACCGCTGCCGCGGAGTGACCAGTAGATGATCACCAAGCCTAGTATTCTCCCGCACCGTTCAAGCGGGATTCGCGGACTTTGACGGCAGCACGGCGGAAGCGGTTCCCGGCGGCGGTTGCTCCGAATCGGTGAGTCATGACCCGTGAATACTTTGTGCCGTTATAGCAGCACAGGGTACTCACGGCTGGTGACCAGCGAAAATGAAGAGGGTGGCGGCGCATCGGGGCGCGGACCGCCGCCACCCGCGCACTCACCGGGTGGCGAGCACGTCCTCGCGGAACACCTGCGGCGCGATCAGCGCGCCACCGGCGAAGTTCCGCTCGACCTCGGCGATCTCGTCCGGGTTCGGCTTGGGGTTGTCGCAGTCCGGCCCGGCGCTGGCGCCCGACATCAGGTCCTCGCACAGCCCGGTCCGGTTGTCCGGCAGGCCGAGGATGTGCCCGAGCTCGTGCGCCGCGATGCGGATGGTGTCGTGGCCCTCGTTCACGGCCTGGCGCCCCATCCAGACCCGGCCCTTCCCGAGCCCGATCACCTCGGCGCGCGGCCAGCCGTCGTCGGCGAGCACCACCACGTCGGCGGCGCCGCCGGAGGCCGGCTCCAGCCGGACGTTCTGCACGTTCTCGTTCCAGACCTTCGCGCCGGCGTCCACCGCATCGCGGAATTCGGCCGCCTGGCTGGCGTCGTAGGTGACGACCCGGACGTTCTCCGGGACCGCCGCGCCGGCCGAGGCCGGGACGACGAGTGCGACCAGGAATGCGATGAGCAAACCGACGACGGGTCTTATCGTTCGGGGCAGGTTCATCTGCGGACCTCCTAAACGAACCGGATCACGGTGCCCTCGAACGTATTGCCCCCACCAGCGCCGCACGGTCTCCTGGCGTAGATGTGCCACGACGCGAATTTCCCGGAATAGCGGCTGGCGGTCGCTTTTCCCGCGAAATACCGGAAATTGCGTGGCCGCCGGATCGGCGCAACAGCAGAATGAACTAGTGCCACCGGAACTTTGGGAGGACATCGAGATGACCGGCGAACTCAAGCCCATGCCCCGGGACTGGCAGCGCGCGCTGGCCATCGTCGCGCACCCCGACGACCTCGAGTACGGCTGCTCGGGCGCGGTGGCCGCCTGGACCGCGAGCGGCCGGGAGGTCTCCTACCTGCTGGTGACGCGCGGCGAGGCGGGCATCGACGGGGTCGCCCCGGGGCAGGCGGCGCCGCTGCGCGAAGCCGAGCAGCTCGCCGGCGCCGCCGAGGTGGGCGTGCATTCGGTGGAGTTCCTCGACCACCGCGACGGCGTGATCGAGTACGGCCTGGCGCTGCGCCGGGATCTGGCGCGCGCCATCCGTGAGCACCGGCCGGGGCTGGTGATCACGCTCAACCACCACGACAGCTGGGGGCCGGGCAGCTGGAACAGCGCCGACCACCGGGCGGTGGGCCGGGCGGCGCTGGACGCGGTGGCGGACGCCGGGAACCGCTGGATCTTCCCGGAGCTCGTCGACCACGGCTACGAACCGTGGTCGGGGGTGCGCTGGGTCGCGGTGGCCGGATCGCCGTACCCGACGCACGCCGTGGACATCACCGACACCCTGGACCGGGCGGTGGCGTCGCTGGCGGCGCACCGCACCTACCTGGAGGCGCTCAGCGACGAGCCCGCCGAGCAGCACGCCCGGAGCTTCCTGGAGGGGGCGGCCCGCGAGCACGCCGACCGCTTCGGCGGCCGCACGTGCGCCGCGTTCGAGCTGATCGGCGAGGCCTGATGGGGTCCCCGTAGTACTCAGGAAATTTCGGGCGGATATGCCTGCCCAGCTCCGGAGATCGGCCGGGACGAGCTGTTCCGGTTCTTCACCCTCACCCCTGCGGACGTCGCCTTCGTGGACCCCGGTCGGGGCCGAGGTCCGGCGGACCGACTGGGCCTTGCGGTACCTGCGGCAGTTCACTCCCCCGGCCGAGGTGTCGGCGTGGCTGCTGCACTCCCGGTTCCCGCAGCAGCAGCGTCATTTCTTGCGGCTTCGGTGATCGCCACGCTCCCGCCGACGGCAGGAGGGCCTGTGACTCCGCCAGCGTGGGCGAGGGGAGCAGGCCGCTGCCAAAGCTCTTGAAGCGATGGCTGTTGAAGCGATGGCTGTTGTGACGGTGAGGAAGGTGGGGCGAGCATCGCGAGGGTGCTGTGCCGGTGCCGGGCGTCGTAGCGGCGCATCTGGCAGTGGTCGAGTTGGCCTCGAAAACCGACGGATGAGTGTCTCGGCGCAGTCACGATGTTCCTCATTTGCCCAGCTGTACCTTCTCCGGTGGTCCTAACGGGCACTCCACGTGACCTCGCTCCCGACTTGTACGAAAGTCAGTGACCAAGTGGGCTCACCTGGTGTGCCCAGGTGGTCGAAGTTTCCTGAGGAGACGAACGTGGCCAGCACAGCACCCCATCTCATCGGCGGCAGCACCACTGCGACGGAGGCCACGGCACCCTCGCCCCGGACAGGCGCGGAACCCCTGTCGCGGCTACCGGCCGAGGACCTCGACACCCTGCTGATGATCCGTCACTTCGAACTGGCCGTGCTGGAACTGTTCTCGCAGGGTCTGCTGCACGGCACCACGCACACCTGCCTCGGGCAGGAGTACATTCCCGTCGCGCTCTACGCACTGCTAGACGAGGGCGACTACGTCTTCAGCAACCACCGCGGGCACGGCCACTACCTGGCCCGCTTCCGGGACCCGCACGGCCTGCTGGCGGAGATCATGGGGCGCGAGGGCGCCGTGTGCCACGGGGTGGGCGGCAGCCAGCACATCTACCGCGACCGCTACCTTTCCACCGGCGTACAGGGCGAGAGCCTGCCGGTGGCCGCGGGTGTCGCCCTGCACCTGCGACGGGCCGAGCCCGGACGGATCGCGGTGGTGCACATCGGCGACGGCACGTGGGGCGAAGGCGCGGTGTACGAGGCGCTCAACATGGCCCAGTTGTGGCGGCTGCCCCTGCTGGTCGTGGTCGAGAACAACAAGATCGCCCAGTCCACTCCGACCGAGCGGCAGATGGCCGGCACCATCCAGGCGCGCGCGGCGGCCTTCGGCATCCGGCACCACCACGTCACCTCTCATGATGTCGCCCGGGTGCGCCGGGAGTTGTCCGGCGTGATCGACGACGTCCGCACCCAACACCAGCCCTTGGTGGTGGAGTTCACCACAAACCGCGTGGGCCCACACAGCAAGGGAGATGACTCCCGCCCCGCCGAGGTGATACGGCACGCGGCCGCGCACGACTGGTACCACCGGTACGAGAAGCAGCACCCGGAGCATTTCGCCGTGGCGGACCGGAGCCAGCGACTGGCGATCGCCGAGGTCGTGCGCGAGGTCCAGGCCCGCCCCGCGTCCCGCTGGGAGCACTCATGACCAGGCCGGAGCGGGTGATCGGCAACCTCAACCGGGCCCTGCACACGCTCCTCGACAACGATCCCCGCGCCTACGTCATCGGCGAGGACATCGCCGACCCGTACGGCGGCGCCTTCAAGGCCGCCCGCGGCCTGTCGGACCGCCACCCGGAACGGGTGATCTCCTCGCCGATCAGCGAGGGCGGCATCGTGGGCGTCGCCGCCGGGCTCGCCCTGACCGGCAACCACCCGGTCGTGGAAATGATGTTCTCCGACTTCGCCGCCCTCGCCTTCGACCAACTCCTGAACTTCGCCAGCAAGTCCGTGTCGATGTACGGCCGCACCGTTCCGATGAGCATGGTGGTCCGCTGCCCCACCGGCGGCAACCGGGGCTACGGGCCGACCCACAGTCAGAGCCTGCAGAAGCACTTCATCGGCATCCCCGCGCTCAGCCTGCACGAGATGTCGCCGTTCCACGACAACGCGGACGTCCTCACCGCCATGCTCTCCCGCGAGCGGCCGTGCGTGCTGTTCGAGGACAAGACGCTCTACACCCGCACGATGCACCAGGGCGGGGTCGTCGACGACCTCTTCCGGTACGAGCTGCTCGACGACCCGAGCCGGACCGCGCGTGTGTTCCCCGTGGACTGCGCTGACCCGGACTGGATCATCCTGGCTCCCGGGGGCCTGACCGAGCGAGCCGTCGCCGCCATGCGCACCCTGCTGCTGGAGGAGGAAGTCACCTGCGAACTCCTGGTGCCCTCCCGGCTCTACCCGTTCACCGTCGAACCGCTGCTCGCGACGGTGTCCCGCGCCCGCCGCATCTGTGTCGCAGAGGACAGCGCGGCAGATGGCACCTGGGGCGAAATGCTCGCCCAGCAGCTGCATGAGCACCTGTGGCGACGGCTGGCCCGCCCCGTACTGCTGCTCAGTGCCCAACCGAGCGTCATCCCCACCGCCGCCCACCTGGAGCACACCGTCCTGCTCCAGGCGACCGCACTCAGCCGCGCCCTCACGGAGGCTTCCCAGTGATCAGCGTCAAGCTGCCCACCCTCAACACCAACGACGCCAGCTACGTCTTGGTCGAATGGCTCGCCGAGCACGGCGCACGCGTCAAGAAAGGGCAGCCGCTGGTGGTGATCGAGACCTCCAAGGCCCAGGAAGAGATCGACAGCACCGCCGACGGCATCCTGCACACCCTCCTCGCAGGCGGCGCTGACTGCCGCCCCGGTCAGACCGTCGCCCACCTCTTCGCCTCGGCGGACGAACGCCATGCCTACCTCTCCGCACCGGCCGTCGACCCCACCGCACGGCCGGAGCCGGCAACCGATGCCGGCCTGACGCTCACCAAGGCGGCGCGCGCCCTCGCGGACCAGCACGGCCTGACCGACAACGAACTGCGCGGACTGGGCCGCACCGTGATCCGCGCAGCCGACATCGAAGCGCTGCTGCCACGCCCCGCGCAAGCCGGTGCCCCCACCGACCGGCAACTGTCGGCGCAGCAGCGGGCGGTGGGCGCCGTGGTCACCGAGTCGATGCGCACCATCCCGGCCGCCGCCGCCTACGCCAAGGTCGACGTCGGCCAGGCTCAGGACCTCGCCCGGCAACTGCGCCAGCGCACCGGCAGCTTCGTCTCCCTGCTCGGCCTCCTCATCAAGTCGGTGGCAGACCAACTCCCGGCGCACCCAAGCCTGTTCACCCGGCTCCTCGACGACGGCACCATCCAGCCCGCCCCCTGCGCACACGTCGCGGTGGCCGTGGACGCCGGAAAGGGCCTGTACACCCCGGTCGTACACAACACCGCCGCGCTGAGCGTCGCCCAGATCGCCGACGTGATAACAGGATTCCGCGACAAAGCCGTCCGCGGCACTTTCCGAGCCGACGAGCTCACCGGCGCCAACATCTTGATCGCTCCGCACACCGCCGACGGTGTGGTCTTCGCCACCCCCATCGTCTACCCCGGCCAGACCTGCGCGCTCTCCCTGGGCAGCATCGACGAACAGCTCGTCCTGGACCAGCGGGGCAGGCCGGAAGCCCGCCGGTTCACGTACCTCGGTCTGGTCTACGACCATCGCGTGGTCAACGGCCGCGACGCGATGGCCTTCCTTGGCGACCTCAAACAAGCACTGGAGACACCAGCCGCCCTCGCGGCCGGTGCCGAAGGCGACGAGGACCCGCCAAAGAAGGCGTGCGAGCCCCCGACCTGACAGGGGGCCTCCACGCGCGGCGCGGCAGCCGGAGCACGGCGTCCGCAGCCCACTCCTCGGCATACGACTGCGGGTGCCGGGGAAGTGATCGCTGCCTATGCACCCACCTGGTCCCTGTGATGTGTGACGTCTCAATGAGCGTTTTTCATCCTGGTCGTTCCGCAGCCGCGGGTCCGTAAAGCCACACGTCGATGAGGTGTCGCATGCGCCGCAGGCGCATAGCCCACCTACGACACTCGCACCGCCGCGGGTTCACGGTGCCCACCCCTCCGGGGTTCCCTCGGCGAGGACGGCCCCTCCGCCGTGTATTGGACATACATCAGGAGGGGCACCCACAGACCAGGAAGTCTCTGAGGTTCCGCTACCCGCACCGCCACGCAAAACGAGGCTGGAAAAACCTCAATTGATCTTTGACCTTTTGTTGTCGACACATGCTTACCCTCATGCGCGGCGTCGTGGGGCAGGGGCTTTGAAGTGCCGGATGGGCTGTTGGGTGTTGCGGGGGTGGACGGACAGCTCGGTGGAACCGTCGAGGACCCGGAAGTGGGTGTCCTCGACGAGGATGGTGACGGTCTTGCCGGCGTGAGTGCGGCCGATGCGGAGCCGCTCGCGGGCGACCATGACCACGCCGTCTTTGGGCACGCGACGCTGGACGTGCTGCGAACCGGATGGTGGGCACGGTGGCAGCGGCTCGGTCGTGATCCGCGCTCCACGCAGGCGTGCGCGCTGGTCGTGGTCAACGGGCGCGGGCAGGGTCTCGACCAACTGGCCGTCGCGGATGACGTGCGCGAGGTGGCCGTCCAGGCGAAGGGTGACTTGTGCACCAGCGAGTTGTGGATCGAGGTAGAGGTACTTGCCTCCGAGCTGTGTGGAGCCGTCGCGGGTGACGATGCGGTCGACCTCGATCACGGTGGCTGGCGGAAAAAGGCTGGCGCGGGGCAGCGCTGGCGCAGCGGGCGCCGGTCCGGCTGGGCGTGCTCCACGCATCACCAGCTGCTGGAGGTGCGTGTCGGACAGGCGGGAGGAGACGGTCTTGAGGTGGTTGCCGTCAGGAGGACGTGAACGCTGCGATGGTCGGCCCAGACGGTGATGAGCTGGCCGACGAAGTGCTTGCCCAACCACAGTTGCTGATGTCCGACCAGACTGGCTGATCCGACGTCGGAACGATCACGTCGATCTCCACCGCGTTGTGTAACGCGGTGTTCGACGCCGCGGGAGCTGTCGGTGGTGTGATGGGACTCGGGCCCTGTAGTTCGACATCCGCGGTGTCGACTGGTGCTGGTCGTTCCTGATCGACCGCTGTGTTCGTCTGCCGAAGGCGAGGCCGGAAAAGACTGGCGGGGGTTGCCATGTCCAGCGATTGGTGCGGCCGGTCGTGATTGCAGGACTGGATCCAGGCGTCCAGAGCATCCTGGGCTGCGTGGATGTCGGCGAACTCGCCGGCCTCGTCCAGGAGCTCGCGGCGCAGGGTTTGGTGCCAGCGCTCGATTTTTCCCGTAGTGGTGGGCGACCGGCGTTTGGTCAGCCGGTGGGTGACTCCATACTCGCGGCACGTCCGCTCGAACAGCACCTCGGCGGGGACAGGACGGGTGAACCGGCCGGTGAACTGCTTGCCGTTGTCCGTGAGCACTTCGAACGGCACACCGTAGTGACGTATTGCCGCGGTGAACGCCTCGACCACCGCGCCGCCGGTCGGGCGTTCCAGCACGGTGGCGGCGACAACGAACCAGGAGTGGTCGTCGATGGCGGTGAGGATTTTGCACTCCCGGCCGTCGGCGAGGAACACCCCGCCCACGAGGTCGAGCTGCCATAAGTGCATCGGCGCTTCCCGTTGCGATGTCTCGAGGCGTCACACGACACCCGGCGGCGGGCCGAGCGTGCGCCCGTAGTCGCGCGTGGAGCAGGTGGCGCCGGTCCCCTATGAGGAGCGGTCCAGCGGTCGGGCCGGCAGGTTTGTATCCAGTGCTCCATGAAGGAGTTCATCGACGGCATTCGGATGCCGCTGGTGACGACAGTGATCCCGTCGAAGGACTGAGTGTGCGGCTGGTCCGGTCAGTCAGCCTTCGGCGGCGCTCCGCAATGCCGAGAAGTCAGGGCTCGGGCTCCTCCCTCAAGCGAGTGGGCGAAAGTCTGTAGTGCCCCTGTTTGGGTCGTTCCAGGAAGTCGAGAGTGGCCCCCGCGGACGCGTCCCAGCCAGGCGCGGTTATCGGTGGTGTCCGGCATGTGCAGTGAGTGGCAGCCGTCGAAGGCCACCGTGCGTAGCCCGCGATAGCCCACGCCCGGCGTGCCGACCGAGGAGCGGAACCGCCAGGACCTCGAACAAGGCGCGAAACGGCGTCGGCCCCGGCCGGGCCCGCAGATGCCGCAGCGCCGCCGCAGTAGGGCGCGTAGTCCGAGTGCCCCATGAGTCGACCAGCTTCTCCCACACCAGTGCCATCCCCAGGTGCGGGAACAGACTCAAGGCGAGCACGAAATACACGCCGCAGAGGGATGGCAGCAGGCGCAGTCGTTGCTGGAGCCGACCGGTCTCCGTCAGGACCGGATGGCGTCCCTCCTGGACGACGGTCTGGCTATCGGGCGGCCCGGGAACCTCCGGCGCCCTGGGGATCTCGACGCACGGTCATCGTCCCCAGGTCCTCGACGGTTGCGGCGTCAGCGTCCCCCTGGCCCATTACGTGACCGTTCCGGGTGGGGAATTGGCTGACCGCCGACACATGTACAGCCGTGCGCGCTTCCAGCCGCTCCTGCATACCCGGATCTCACCCAGCCATAAAGAGTGCCGGCAATGGCACGGCCCGGCCGGAACCCGGAGCCGACATCCCGCTGTTCGTCGCCTCCTGCGTGTTCACCAAGCAAGGCCGCGCGTTCGGTTGTCCGAAGGCCGCGAGCGCCACTTGACGTATGGATAAGCAACCGCGGAGAGCACAGACAGGTGCTCGGCAGGTGCGGTCAACCGCGCAGGCCCCCGGGATGCCTCATCCGGCAGGACGCGCGCCGATGACTGAGCAGACCGTGGCGCCGCGATAACCGAGCCGGACCTGCTCGGGCAGGACGCGAACCGTGAAGTCCGCGGGGAGCGAGGGTACCGAAAGCCCTGGGGCGTCACCGTACGGCTCGAAGCCGCAGCGGCGCAGCCGGTTGATCCAGGTAGCGGCCGCCTCGTGCCGCTCGAAACGCTGGGCGTCGGTGCGCGAGCCGACGATGTTCATGACCTCGCGGGCGAAGAACGTCTTCATGTGGTCCTTCTCCTGCCGGGTGGCAGGCGCGGCCTCAATGGCGCGAAGGATGGTGCCGAAGAACCGCCATGAGTTGAAGAACCGCTGCGGGAAGGACACCTCATGGTGGTCGGTGTCGAACTCGTTCAGCACTACCCCGCACGGGACCAGCATGCGCAACCGCTGGAAGAACTCGTCCCGGGCGTCGTGACCGGGACTCGGGTCCTGCATGTGGTGGAGCGCCAAAGAGGCGTTGACCACCAACGGGACGTCAATACGGGACAGGCTCATCCAGTCGTCATCGTCAAGTTCCTCAGCCACCTTCGCCACGGGGAGGAAGTCCAGATCGACACCGTGCTCGGCCGTGGCCTGCCGCAGGGTGCGCTCGGCTGTGGCCAGGCTTTCCCGGTCGGGGTCGACACCGATGACCGTGCAGTGACGCAATCCCGGGTTTCCGGCCGCGAGACCGTGCAGCAGCGCGCTCTCCTGGCGGCCGTGCCCAATGCCGACCGACATCAGGGCGAAGTCGTCCGCGGCGCCCACCTGCCCGGCGAGCAGCTCGTTGACGACCCGGCTCGTGTCCATGAACGGCAGGTAGGTGGTGAGCAGGTAGTACAGATCGATCTGCGGCTGGTCGTAGGCCTGTGTGTACAGGTTGGTCTCCGAGGGGCTGCCGTGCTCCTCGACACGGTTGACCAGTGCGGCACGGTAGAGCTCGTACGCCGCGTCCTGCGGCCGCACCTCGGGCCCGATCAGCTTCCGCAAGGTCTCCAGCGCGGGACGGGCCTGCGCGGGGCGGTCGGCGTGGATGTGGGCGACGGCGTCGCACAGCAGGGCGAACTTCTCCATGCCTGTCCCCGACAGGGGCTCCGCGCCTGTCGCGGACAGGGGTTCCGCGCCTGTCCGGGGCGGGGGTGCCGTGGTCTCCGTCGCAGTGGTGCTGCCGCCGATGAGATGGTGTGCTGCGCTGGCCACAGTCGTCTCCTTAGGGAACTTCGACCACCTGGGCACACCAGGTGATCCCACTTGGTCACTGACTTTCGTACAAGTCGGGAGCGAGGTCACGTGGAGTGCCCGTTAGGACCACCGGAGAAGGTACAGCTGGGCAAATGAGGAACATCGTGACTGCGCCGAGACACTCATCCGTCGGTTTTCGAGGCCAACTCGACCACTGCCAGATGCGCCGCTACGACGCCCGGCACGCTGTCCGGTTCGCCGGCGGGACCGCGGCGGCCGGACTGCTGGAGGCGGTGGAGATCCTTCGGGAGCTCAACGCCACCGGCTCCCGGCGCGTCCCCGACGAGGCGCCGGATGGGTTCGTGCCCACCCGGTGGCGCGGCTACCTTCGGGGTGCTATCGCGCCCCGACGCACTCACGGCCCCGGACCTGCCGGTACGCCACCCCCGGAGCGGGTCCTCGATCGGTATGACGAGGAGTAGGAACGCGGGTAGCATCGCGGTATGAAGGTGAGTGTGAGCCTGACCGACGAAGACGTCAGCTTCGTCGACGAGTACGCCCAGCAGATCGGCGCGCCCTCCCGCTCGGCGGTGATCCACCAAGCGATCAACCTGCTGCGCAGCGCCGACCTGGAAGACGCCTACGCCAGTGCCTGGGAGGAGTGGGACGCCGGCGACGACGCGCAGCTGTGGGACGCGACGGCCGCCGACGGGATCGCCGATGCGGCGCGGTGACCTCTGCTGGGTCGACTTCGATCCGATCCGCGGCTCGGAGGCCAACAAGACCCGGCCCGCGGTCGTGATCAGCAACGACGCCGCGAACCGCAGCGCCCAGCGCGCGGGCCGAGGGGTGATCACCGTGGTGCCGGTGACGTCCAACGTCGACCGGGTCCACCCGTTCCAGGTGCTCCTGCGGGCCGACGAATGCGGCCTGCCCAAGGACTCGAAGGCCCAGGCCGAGCAGATCCGGGCGGTGGCGGTGCACCGCCTCGGCAACCGGATCGGAACGCTACCGCCCAAGACCCTCGAGAAGCTCGACAACGCCCTCCGCCTGCACCTGCGGCTCTGACTCGTCCGGCGCGGGTAGCGGACCGTCTCGCGACTCCGGGATCCCCCGGTGAGGGCGGCTCAGCCCAGAGCGGGCAGGCCGACCGCGGCGTCCACGGCGATCGCCACGAACAGCAGCGCCAGGTACGAGTTCGACAGGTGGAACAGCTTCATCGGGTTGTAGGCCCGGCCGTCGCGCACCGCCGCGTGCATGCGCTGCGCGACGATCAGGAACGCCGCCCCGGCGAGCACCGCGAACGCCACGTACACCCAGCTCGTCACCGGCACCAGCAGCAGCGTGCAGCCCACCGTCGCCCAGCTGTAGGCCAGGATCCGCGCGGACACCTGCCGCGTGGTGGCGACCACCGGCAGCATCGGCACCCCGGCTCGCGCGTAGTCGTCCTTGTACTTCATCGCCAGCGACCAGAAGTGCGGCGGCGTCCACAGGAACACCACGCCGAACATCACCAGCGCCGGCCACTCCACCGTGCCGGTGACGGCGGCCCAGCCGACCACCACGGGCATGCAGCCGGCCGCGCCGCCCCACACGATGTTCTGCGAGGTCCGGCGCTTGAGCACCAGCGTGTAGACGAAGACGTAGAACAGCAGCGCGGCGGTGGCCAGGATCGCCGACAGCAGGTTCGCGCCCAGCCACAGCACCGCGAAGGACACCAGGCCCAGCACGATGCCGAAGATCAGGGCGTTGCGGCGCGGCACCTCGTAGCGCACCAGCGGGCGCTTCTTGGTCCGGTTCATCACCGCGTCGATGTCGGAGTCCGCCACGCAGTTGAGGGCGTTCGCGGCCCCGGCCGACATGGCGCCGCCGAGCAGCGTCACGGCCACCAGCCACAGCGACGGGATGCCGCGCTGCGCGAGGAACATCGCGGGGATCGTGGTGACCAGCAGCAGCTCGATGACGCGCGGCTTGGTCAACGCCACGTAGGCCGCCAGCACGCCGCGCCGGCGACCGGCGGGCGGGGCGGACTCGGGGGCGGCAGAAGAGGGGATGGCTGTCATGAGGCGCGCGATTCCTCCGACTTCGCGAGCTCGACGATCGGCTTGCCCGCCATCCGCAGCTCGTGCCAGTGCGTCACCTTGCGCTCGGCGACGAACGCGCCGAACGGGATCGTGCCGGCCAGCAGCACCAGCAGCATCCGGCCGATCGGCACGCGGAGCTGGGTGGTGGCCACCACGGCGACGAGCAGGTAGACCATGTACAGCCAGCCGTGCGCCACGCCGATCCGGAAGGTCCACGTCTCGCCGAGCTGCTGGGTAGCGGAACCCTCCGCCCACAGACCGGCGAAATGGCCGTACTTCAGCACCATCGACGCGCAAAGCAGGATCAACAGCACCGCGGTGACGTACGCCATGATCCGGTAGAACGCCAGCACACCAGGCTTCACGCCAATCCCTCAATCCCGCCTCGTGCTTGGAAAGACCGGTGTCAATAGACCGTACGCCACACGCTCGGAGGACCTGCGCCGGACCTCGTGCAGAGTGGCGGCGCCCACCTTTGAACCTGTTCTCGTGGTCATTTTGCGTACGTGGTCCCGTAGCGGAACCTCAGACGCCGCCTCAGTCCGGGATCCCCGACTCATGCATGCCCACGGTGCGAGCTGCGAGGGTGGGCTGAGCGGCTGCGCCGCTCGAAGCAAGAACTGGCGAGGCGTCAGATCATCCGGTAGGCCTTGGCGATCAGCTCGAAGGAGTGCAGCTTGGTGTCCCGGTCCGGGACGTTGGCGGTCAGCATCAGCTCGTCGGCACCGGTGCGTTCGCGCAGCTCGTCGAGCCCGGCCCGGACGGTGTCCGGCGCGCCGTGCACGGCGTCGGCCAGCCAGCTGTCGAGGAAGCTCCGCTCCAGCTCGGAGTACGGGTACTCGCGGGCTTCCCGGCGGGACGGCTGCTTGCCGGGCATGCCGCGCCGCAGCCGCAGCATGCTCAGCGCGACCGGGCGGATGATGTCCAGCGCCTCCTCGTCGGTGTCGGCGGCGACGGCCTGCACGCCGATCAGCGCGTACGGCTCGTCCAGCACATCCGAGGGCTTGAACGACCGCCGGTAGAGATCCAGCGCCGGCACCGTGTTCTGCGCGCTGAAGTGGTGCGCGAAGGCGAACGGGAGGCCAAGCTCGCCGGCCAGCTGCGCGCTGAACCCGCTGGAACCGAGCAGCCAGATCGGCGGCGTGGGGCCGTGCGGCACGGACTGGATCGCAGCGTAGGGGTGGTCGACCGGGAAGTCGTCGCCGAGGAAGGCGATCAGCTCGCCGAGCTGCTGCGGGAAGTCGTCGACGGACAGCGGCCCGGCAGTGCGCCGCAGGGCGCGGGCGGTGGCCTGGTCGGTGCCGGGCGCGCGGCCGATGCCGAGGTCGATGCGGCCGGGGTGCAGCGCCTGCAGGGTGCCGAACTGCTCGGCGACGACCAGCGGCGCGTGGTTGGGCAGCATCACGCCGCCGGAGCCCAGGCGCAGGCTGGTCGTGTGCGCGGCGAGGTGCGCGATCACCACGGCGGGCGCGGAGCTGGCGATGCCGGGCATGCCGTGGTGCTCGGCGACCCACAGCCGGTGGAATCCCCACTGCTCGACGCCGCGGGCCAGCTCGGTGGTGGTGTACAAGGCATCGGCCGGGCTGTGCGCGACGCCGACCGTGGACAGGTCGAGCACGGACAAGGGCACGGGCGAATCGCCGCGGGCGACGCCCTTGATCGGATCGGCCTGCGGGGAGGTCGCGCTGCCCTCGGCGCGCTCCGGCGTCACATCGGTCTCCATCGCCAGGCCCAACCACCGGGCCGTCGCCCTTGTTCCCCGGCCACGCCCGCTGTGCCCGCGATTACAACGCACCCACGCGGCCAATGCCCGGGCCCGAGCCGGTCCAATTTCAGGCAAAATCGGGAAACCACTCCGCGGAAATCCGCACGCCGGCGATCGGAAACGCCCAACTTTAGGCAAAATCGGGAAACCCCGGGTCTCGCGCTTGCGCCGGTGCGGCGAGCGGGTTCCCAATTCCAGGCAAAATCGGGAACCCGCCGCGGCCGCGCTTTCAGCCCGGGGTCAGGGCGTAATCCCGGGTGGTTTCCGGCGCCGGGCGGCGGGTGATGATCGAATCGCAGATCTCGCCCGCCCGGACCGCGCCGTTCGACAGCAACGACGACGTGAGGCCGTGCGTGTGCTCGGTGCCGCCCTGGAGGTAGATGCCGCCCCCGAGATCTGTGGTGCGGATCCGGTAGTCGCGTTCCACCTGCAGCCGCCCCTGGTCGTCGCGGGCGCAGTACCGGGCGGCCTCGCCGAGAATCCCGAACGGATCGCGCGGACGGCACCCGGTCGCGTACACGAGCAGGTCGGACTCCAGCACCGTCCGCTCGCCCGAGGGCAGGAACTCGACGGTGACCGCCACGCCGTCCGGACGCGTCGATACGCCGGTGACGCGGGAGGCGTTGAGGATCCGCAGCCGCTGCTCGCCGCGCACCTTCTCCTGGTACGCCCGCGAGTACAGCTCCTCGATGAGGTCGAGGTCGACCACCGAGTAGTTGGTGTTGCGGTGGTAGTTCATCAGGTCGCCGCGGACCTCCGGGGACGCCGCGTAGAAGTCGTCCACCGCCTGCGGGTCGAAGATCCGGTTGGCGAACGGGCTGTCGTCGGCGGGGCTGAACCCGTACCGGCTGAACACCGAGCACACCTCGGCTGCGGGGAACGTCCGGTGCAGGTATTCGGTGGCCTCGGCGGCGCTCTGCCCGGCACCGACGACGACGCAGCGCCGAGGCGCGTCGGCGAGCTCGCCGACGCGGTGCAGCAGATCCAGGTTGTGCCACACCCGGTCGCCGAGTTCCGCGCCCGCAGGCAGGTTCGCTTCGAGCCCCACCGCGAGCACGACGTTGCGCGCCCGGTGCACCGTCGTCCGGCCGTCGTGGCGGACGACCACCTCGAAGTGCTCTTCCCGGGGCCGGATCTCGACGACCTCGGAGTCGTAGCGCACGACGTCGTCGAGCCGGGCCGCGGCCCATTCCAGGTAGTCGTGGTATTCGACGCGGGTCGGGAACATCGTCTTGTGGTTGATGAAGTCGACCAGCCGCTGCTTGTCGTGCAGGTAGGAGAGGAACGAGAAGTCGCTGGCCGGATTGCGCATCGTGACCAGGTCCTTGAGGAACGACACCTGCATGGTGGTGCCCTCGATCAGCATTCCCCGGTGCCACCCGAACGCGGCCTTCCGTTCGAAGAACACGCCGTCGAGCCGGTCCGGCCCAGGCGCGGTGCGGTTGTGCTCCTCGATGGCGATGGCCAGCGCCAGGTTGGACGGTCCGAACCCGATTCCCAGCACGTCGTGGATTTTGTCGTCGACCGCAGACACGTCTTCCCCTCAGCTTCGCCGGCACCGTTTCGCGGGCACCCGGATCTA
This sequence comes from Saccharopolyspora sp. NPDC045941, assembly GCF_056431445.1. Classification (NCBI taxonomy): domain Bacteria; kingdom Bacillati; phylum Actinomycetota; class Actinomycetes; order Pseudonocardiales; family Pseudonocardiaceae; genus Saccharopolyspora; species Saccharopolyspora sp. NPDC045941. Next base: position 34,962 of record NZ_JBWKKU010000001.1, on the reverse strand, counting down.
CCGGCGAAATCCGCTGGATCGCGCCGGGGCCCGGACCGGGTCGTCAGTCCCGGTCGTGGTTGTGCTTGTCGTGGTATTCCGTTTCGGCCATGCCGTACTTCCAGTACCCGATGGCGAGGACGGAGTGCGCGTCCATGCCGCGGTCCGCGCGCAGGTGTTGCCGGATGCCGCGGACGATTCCGGATTCTCCCGCGACCCACGCCGAAACGTCCACGTCCGACGGCATTTCCAGCTCTTGCACGGCGTCGATCAGCCGCCGCGAACGGCCGGCCACCGCGCCTTCCCTGGGCAGCCAGGTCCACCGCATGTCCAGCGGCGTCTCGACGTGCTGCTGGTCGGCGGAGTCGCCGACTTCGACGAACACCTGGCCGCGCGCGGTGGGCGGCAGGTTCTCGACGATCGCGGAGATCGCGGGCAGCGCGGTCTCGTCGCCGGCCAGCAGGTACCACTCGGCGGCCCGGCAGGTCTTGCCGCCCGGCCCCATCACGCCGATCCGGTCGCCCGGTCGGGCCCGACGAGCCCAGTTGGAGGCCACGCCGTGCTCGCCGTGCAGCACGAAGTCGACGTCGAGCTCGCCGCTGGCCTCGTCGTAGCGGCGCACGGTGTAGGTGCGCATGGTCGGCCGTTCGTGCTGCTCCGGCCACCGGTAGCGGCCGGTGTCCTCGTCGATCACGGGCAGCACCGGGCGCTGCTGCCCCTGCTGCGGAACGAAGACCTTGATGTTCGGGCCGGTGTGCTCGTCCAGGAATCCGGAGAGCTCGACCCCGCCCAGGGTGATCCGCCGCATCGACGGGCTGAGTTCAGCCGTGCGCAGCACTTGCAGGTCGCGTGCCGGTGGCCGCTTGCGCCGGAGTCGATCCGCGGTACCCATCGGTCATGCATTCCTTCCTGCCACGGTGATCATGTCAGTTAAGGCTAACCTAACCATAGACGTCGGTCGTTGTCTTCCCCGCGGTGGCTCAGATCTCTACCGCCGCGCGGCGACGAGTTTCCGGCCCTGCGGCGCGGAATCCTCGATGCGCGCCGCGAGGATCCCGCCCACCAGCGCGAATCCGGCCGACACCAGCATCGCCAGGTGGTAGCCGCCGAGCCCGTCGGTGCCGACGGCGGCCAGCACGGAAGCGGTGATCGCCACGCCCAGCGCGGACCCGATCTGGCGCTGGACGTTGAACAGCGTCGAGGCTCCGCCGGTCGCGGACTTGTCGATCGTCGCGAAGGCGACGACCTGCAGCTCGGCGGAGGCCGCGCCGACGAAGAAGCCCGACGCCAGCTGGACTGTCGCAGCGAGCCACGCGTCGCCGGGGCCGATCGCGTTCATCAGCGCGAACGACGCCGCGGCGCCGAGCATCGAGGCCGCGATCAGCCGCCGCGGCCCGAGCCTGCGGTGCGCCCAGCCGATCAGCTGCGAGGCGATCATCAGCCCGATCGCCTTCGGCAGCGTCACCAGCCCGGTCTCCCACGCCGACGCGCCCAGCCCCGACTGGTACATCAGCGTGAACCCGTAGAGCGTGCCGAGGAATCCGGCGACGCAGGTGAACAGGATCAGGCTGCCGCGCCGGAACGACGCGTCGGCGAACAGCTTCAGGTCGAGCATCGGTTGCGCCGCCCGCAACTGCGTCCGGACCAGCACCGCCAGGCAGCCGATCCCGGCCAGCCCGCAGGCCCAGAAGTGCGGCGAGGCGGGACCGGTCTGCGACACCGCCTCCAGCGCGAACATGACCAGCCCCAGTCCCGGCGCGGCCAGGGCGAATCCGAGCCCGTCGAAGCGCTTCTCCGGCGCCTCCACGTGCTCGGCCAGGAACCACGCGCCGAACAGCAGGGCCAGCAGCCCGACCGGCAGGTTCACGTAGAAGCCCCAGCGCCAGGTGAGGTTCTCGACGAAGAAGCCGCCCAGCACCGGGCCGAGCGCGGGGGCCACCGCCGTCGGCAGCAGCAGCACGCGGGACAGCCGGATCCGCTCGTGCGGCGGGTAGGCCCGGAACAGCATGGTCAGCGCCACCGGGCTCATCACCCCGCCGCCGGCGCCCTGCAGCACCCGTGCGAGGGTCAGCTGCGTCAGGTCGGTGGCCAGCCCGCAGAGCGCCGACGCGACGACGAACGCCGCGAAAGCGCCGAGGAACACCCGTTTCGTGCCGAAGCGGTCGCCGAGCCAGCCGGAGACCGGGATGCACGCCGCCAGGCTGACCAGGTAGCCGACGTTGATCGCCGAGGTCACGGAGGGCGGGACGGCGAACTCGGCGCCGATCGCGGGCAGCGCCACGTTGACGATCGTGGCGTCCATGCCGTTCATGAACATCGCCGCCACGTAGCAGATGCACACCGCGACCTGCGGCCGAACGCCGCGCAGCACCGTCGCCATCAGCGTGCGGGCCGCATGTCGGTCCAGTTCACCTCGATGTGGTCGACGCAGGACTCCCGGTCTGCGGGGCCGTGCGCGACGTTCCATCCGGCGGGCACGTCTGTCGCGGCGGGCCACAGCGAGTACTGGTCCTGATCGTTGATCAGCGCGTAGTACTCCGCGTCGGGGTCGTCGAACGGGTTCCTCATGGTCGTGCTCCTTGCAGTGTTGAACTCCCACCGGCCGCAGGTGGTCTCGTGCGCGTTGCGGATCGCTATGGCGCTCCCAAACGCGCACGAAGGGTGACCAGCGAGAACAGCGGGCCCGCAACGCTCCGGCGAACAGGGCTGGCGGCCGTCACGCGGTGACCTCGGTCAGGGCTCGGTCGACGATCGCCGCGATCTCCGCGAGCGGTTCGCGTTGCGTCATGTCCTTGTGCTCGCAGGCGATGTCGTGGTTGTGCACCACCCCATCGACGTACGGCTGCCACATCTGCGCGGTCAGCTCGGCCTTGGCCGGGTTGACCGTGGCGGTGAAGAACAGCACGTCGCCGCGGAACTTGTCGTGGTCGGCCTGGTTCTCCAGCACCGCGCAGTTGGCGAAGTTGTCGATGATCGCCGTGATGCTGTGCTCTTCGAGGTTGGCCAGCGCGCTGCCCTCCGCCGACAGGATCTCCATCACGTCCGCCCTGGTCAGCGTCCCGTCATCCAGTTCGGAGAGGTCGTAACCGGCCATGTAGAGCAGCGCCATCAGCGCTTCTTCCTCGGTGGGCAGCTCGTCCCACACGTCCTTCGGGTACGAGTCGAGCATGCACAGGAACCGCACCTCTTCGCCCTGTTCCTGCAGCTGGGTGCTCATCTCGTGCGCGACGACGCCGCCGAAGGACCAGCCGAGGAAGTGGTACGGCCCGTGCGGCTGCACCTCCCGGATGTGCTCCAGGTATTCGGCGGCCATCTCCCGCAGGCTCGGCGCGACGGGCTTCGGTTCGGCGAGCCCGCGCGACTGGACGCCGTAGATCGGCCGCTCGGCGTCGATGTGCTTGAGCAGCCCGGAGAACGGCCAAGCCAGCCCGGCCGCCGGGTGCACGCAGAACAGCGGTTCCTTGCCGCCCTCGGTGCGCAGCGGCAGCAGGATCTCCAGCGCGTCGCGCGATCCCCCGCTGTGCAGCCGCTCCGCGAGACCGGCCACGGTCGGCGCGGCGAAGAGGCTGCCGACGTTGACGCGCAAGCCCAGCGCATCGCGGATGCGGCCGATCAGCTTGGCGGCCAGCAGCGAATGCCCTCCGAGGTCGAAGAAGCTGTCCTCGACGCCGACCCGCGGCAGCCCGAGCACCTCGGCGAACAACCCGCAGAGGATCTCCTCGGTCGGGTTGCGCGGCATCTCGTTGCCGACGGATTCGCCGAGGTCAGGCGCGGGCAGCGCGCGGCGGTCGAGCTTCCCGTTGGGCAGCAACGGCAACGCGTCGACGAACACCACCGCCGCGGGCACCATGTAGTCCGGCAGCGACTCCGCCACGTGCCGCCGCAGCTCGGCCGGGTCGCCGCCGCCGACGACGTAGGCGACGAGCCGCTTGTCGCCCGGGACGTCCTGGCGGACCACGGCCGCGACCTGCGCGACATCGGGATGCCTGGCCAGCACCGCCTCGACCTCGCCGAGCTCGATGCGGAACCCGCGGATCTTCACCTGGTCGTCCGCGCGGCCGGCGAAGTCCAGCACCCCGTCCGCCCGCCACCGCACCAGGTCACCGGTGCGGTACATGCGGGCACCGGGCGGCCCGAACGGGTCGGCGACGAACCGCCCGGCGGTCAGGGCCGGCCGGTCGAGGTAGCCGCGCGCCAGCCCGTGCCCGGCGACGTACAGCTCGCCGACCACGCCGGGCGGCGTGGGCTGGAGCGCCTCGTCCAGCACGTAGAGCCGGGCTCCCGGGTCGGGCACGCCGATCGGCACCGTGCTGCCGACGGCATCCGGATCGCAGTCCCACAGCGTCGAATTGACGGTGGCCTCGGTCGGCCCGTAGCAGTTGAGCATCCGCCGGTCCCGCGCCCACCTCAGCACCAGCTCGGACGGCACGTTCTCGGCCCCGCACAACAAGGTTGCGTTCGGCGGCAGCTCGGTGTCGGCCGGGAACATGCCCATCATCGACGGCCCGATCGCCAGGTGCGTGACGTGGTGCCGCCGCGCGTACTCCGCGAGCGGTTCGCCCGGCACCCGCAGGTCGGAGGGCACGACGACGAGGGTGCCGCCGCCGAGCAATCCCATGCAGATCTCCCAGAACGCCACGTCGAAGCTCGGCGAGGCGAACTGCAGCACCCGGCTGCCGGCGGTGATGCCGACCCGGTGGCGCTGGGTGGCGAGCAGCTTGGCGATGCCGCGGTGCGGCACGACCACGCCCTTCGGAGTGCCGGTGGAGCCGGAGGTGTAGATGACGTACGCCGCGTCGTCCAGCCCCGGCCTCGTCGGCTCGACGCCGCCGGAAGTGCTGTCTTCGCAGCTCAGCAAGGCCGTTGGCAGATCGGTGCGGAGATCGTCGGTGAGCACCAGGCGCGGCTTCGCGTCCTCGACCATGTGCCGCAGCCGTTCCGCCGGGTACTCCGGGTCGAGCGCCAGGTACGCCGCGCCGGCGGTCATCACCGCGAGCAGACCGATGATCAGCTCCGGCGAACGGGGCAGCAGCACGCCGACGATGTCGCCGGGGCCGACGCCGTGCTCGGCCAGCAGCCGCGCCTGCTCGGTCACCCGCCGGTCGAGCTCGCGGTAGCTGAGCTCCACGTCGTCGAAGATCAGCGCGGGCTTGTCCGGCTCCCGCCCGACCTGCTCGGCGAACAGCTCCGGGAAGGTCCCGGCCGCGGCCACGTCGCCGGCGGCGTCACCCCAAGCCAGCACCTCCTGCCGGGCCGCGTCGCCGAGGACGTCCAGGCGCCCGATCGGCGCCGCCGGGTCATCGACGGCGGCCGCGAGCAGCCGGACGAACCGCGCGGCCAGGTCTTCGACGGTGCGCTCGGTGAACAGATCGGTGCTGTACTGCACCAGTCCGTCGGACCCGCCGTCGGCGCGCTCGCTGACGCTGAACGCCAGGTCGAACTTGGCCGCCCCGGCGGGCACGGTGTCCACTGTGGTCTCAAGCCCGGGCAGGTCCGCCGCGACGGCCTCGGCCGCGCCCCAGTACGCGAGCATCACCTGGAACAGCGGGTGCCGGGACAGCGAACGAGCCGGGTTGAGCACCTCGGCGAGCCGCTCGAACGGCAGCTCCGCGTTGTCGAACGCGGCCAGGTCGACCTGCCGCACCCGGTCGACCAGCTCGGCGAAGCCCGGCTCCCCTGAGGTGTCGGTGCGCAGCACGAGGCTGTTGACGAAGAAGCCGACCAGGTCGTCGAGCGAGTCGTCGCCGCGACCGGCCACCGGTGACCCGATCGGGATGTCGGTGCCGGCGCCGTGCCTGGTCAGCAGCGCCGCCAGCCCGGCCTGCAGCACCATGAACACGCTGGCCCGGTGCTCGCCCGCCAGCCGCCGGAGCCGCTGGTGCAGGGCGGGATCGAGCTCGAACCGCACCGTCCCGCCCCGGTGGCTGGACACCGCCGGGCGCGGGAAGTCGGTGGGCAGCTCCAGCTGGTCGGGCAGGTCGGCGAGGGCCTGCCGCCAGAACGCCAGCTGCCGCCCCGCGAGCCCGTCCGGGTCGGCCTCGTCCCCGAGCAGTTCCCGCTGCCAGAGCGTGTAATCCACGTACTGCACGGGAAGATCCGGCCATTCCGGGGCCGTGCCCGCCGCCCGCGCGGCATAGGCGGTCGACAGGTCGCGCACCAGCGGTCGAGTGGACCACTCGTCACCGGCCACGTGGTGCAGCAGCACGAGCAACAGGTGCTCGCCGCGCTCCTGAGCCGATTCGGACGCCGTGAACAGCACGGTCCGGATCGGCGGCTCCTCGGCCAGGTCGAACCCCTGCCGAACCGCGGCTTCGAGCACGTCATCAACACCGACAACCCGCTCCACCCCCGAGGAGTCCCGCAATTTCAATGGAAATCGAGGGTTCGATTTCAATGGAAATTGCGGATCACCAGAGGCCGGGACCCGGACCACCGTCAGCTCGGGCACGGCGTCGAGCACCTGCTGGCGCGGATCGCCGAGCTCGTCCGGGAAGATCGTGCGCAGGCTCTCGTGCCTGCGCACGACGTCGCCGATGGCCGCGCTCAGCGCCGCGACGTCCAGTTCGCCGGACATCTTCAGCACCAGCGGCATGTTGTAGGTGGCGCTGCTGCCTTCCAGCCGGTTCAGGAACCACAAGCGCTGCTGCGCGAACGAAAGCGGGACCCGCTCCGGCCGTTGCACCGGCCGCAGCGCGGGCCGCCGCGCGCCCGTTCCGAGCTGCGCGGCGAGGCCCGCGACGGTCGGATGGTCGAAGAGGCTGCGGATGGTCAGCTCCGCCCCGAGCTCGGTGCGCACCCGCGCCAGCAGCCGCGCGGCCAGCAGGGAATGCCCGCCCAGCTCGAAGAACCCGTCGTCGATGCCGACCCCGCGGACGCCGAGCACCTCGGCGAACAGCCGGCACAGCGCCTCCTCGACGGCGTCGCGCGGTCCCCGGCCACCGGCATCCCCGCCGAAGTCCGGCGCGGGCAACGCCCGGACGTCCAGCTTCCCGTTGGCCGTCAACGGGATCTCGTCCACCGGCACGAAGGCCGACGGCACCATGTAGCCCGGCAGCCGCTCCGCCAGGTGCCCGCGCAGTTCGTTCGCCGCGGCCGCGCCGACCACGTAGCCGACCAGCCGCTGATCGCCCGGCTGGTCCTCGCGCACCACGACGGCGGCCTGCCGCACCGCCGGGTGCGCGAGCAGCTGCGCCTCGATCTCGCCGAGCTCGATGCGGAACCCGCGCACCTTGACCTGCTGGTCGGCGCGGCCGACGAACTCGATGCCGCCGTCCGGCCGCCACCTGCCCAGGTCGCCGGAGCGGTACATGCGGGTGCCCGGCGCGCCGTGCGGGTCCGCGACGAACCGCTGCGCGGTCAGCCCGCGCCGCCCGAGGTAGCCGCGGGCCAGGCCTTCGCCGGCCACGTACAGCTCCCCGACCACGCCCGGCGGCACCGGCTGCAGCAGCCCGTCGAGCAGGTAGACCCGCAGGTCCGGGATGCCGCGGCCGATCAGGCTGCCGTCGCGGCGGGCCACCGCCTCGCGGTCGAGCTCCACGTAGGACACGTGCACGGTGGTCTCGGTGATCCCGTACATGTTGATCAGCTTCGGCGATTCCGGCCGCCGGGCGTACCAGTCGTCCAACCTGGACAGTTCCAGCGCCTCGCCGCCGAAGATCACGTACCGCAGCGCCAGCTCGGTGCCCGGGTTCTCCCGGTCGGCCTGGCTGAGCTGGTAGAACGCCGAAGGTGTCTGGTTGAGCACAGTCACGCGCTCGCGGGCCAGCAGCCGCAGGAACTCCTGCGGCGACCGGCTGACCTCGTGCGGGACCACCACGAGCCGGCCGCCGTGCAGCAGCGCGCCCCACAGCTCCCAGACGGAGAAGTCGAAGGCGTAGGAGTGGAACAGCGTCCAGACGTCGTCGGCGCCGAAGGAGAACCACGGGTCGGTGGCGCCGAAGAGCCGGACCACGTTGTGGTGCGGGATCGCCACGCCCTTGGGCCGCCCGGTCGAACCGGAGGTGTAGATCACGTAGGCGGCGTGCTCGGCGGTCAGCGGCCCGCGCTCGCCCGACTTCGGGTCGCGCTGCGAATGCCGGGCGATCTCCGCGATCTCGCCCGGGTCGTCCAGCAGGATGCGGGTGGTGCCCTCCGGCAGCCGCGCCGCGTGGTCGGCATCGCTGATCAGCACGGTCGGCTGCGCGTCGCCGACGATGTAGCGGATCCGATCGGCGGGGTGTCCCGGGTCCAGCGGCAGGTACGCGGCACCGGCCTTCAGCACCGCCAGCAGCGCCACGACCAGCTCGGCGGAGCGCGGCAGCGCCAGCGCGACCAGCTGCTCCGGCCCGACGCCGTGGTCGATGAGGTGGTGCGCGAGCTGGTTGGCCTGCGCGTCGAGCTCGGCGTAGGTGAGGCGCTGCTCGCCGAACGTGACCGCGACCGCGTCCGGTGTGCGCATCGCCTGCTCCTCGAACAGCTGCGGCAGGGTCGCCGCGGGCTGTTCCCGGATGCCCGGGATCGGCGCGTTCCACTCGTCGAGGATCCGGTCGCGCTCCTGCGGCGAGAGCAGGTCGATCCGGCCGACCGGGGTGTCGCCGGGGCAGTCCGCGAACGCCTGGAGGAAGCGCAGGAACCGCTCGCGGTGCGCGGTGAGCTCCGGCTCACCGTAGCGATCCGGGTTGGCGTCGAACTCGAACCGCAGCTCGTCGTCGCCGGTCGGGTACGCCGCGACGGTCAGGTCATCGACCGGTCCGGCCGCGAGGTTGTGCACGGTCGCCGGGCTGCCGCCGAAGGCCAGCTCGTAGTCGAAGGACTTGATGTTGATCAGCGGCCCGAACAGCGGCCGGTCCGAGCCCAGCAGCCCGAGGTCCCGGCGCAGGTCTTCGCCGCGGTAGCGCTGGTGCTTGTGCACCTCGCGCATGGCCTTGCCGACCTGCGAGATCAGCTCGGCGCGCGTGGTGTCCGGGGCGATCCGCAGCCGCAGCGGCAGCACGTTGACGACCATGCCGGGCACCCGCAGCAATCCCGCCGACCCGAGCCGCCCCATCACCGGCAGCCCGAGCACCACGTCCGCGGCTCCGGTCATCCGGTGCAGGTAGGCGCCGAAGGCGGCGATGAGCGCGTGCGTCCCGGTCGCGCGGCTCTCGCTCCCGGCGAGCGCCAGCGCGGGCCCCGCCGCGGAGGTGCCGGTCTGCCGGCGGAACGAGTGCGCGGCAGGGCTCGAATCCCCGGCCAGCGACACGACGTCCGGGTGGTCGGCGAACTGCTCCCGCCAGAACTCCGCGTCCGCGGCGAACTTCGGCGACTCCCGGTAGTCCAGTTCCGCGGCCGGCAGGGAGCTCAGCGGGCCGAACGGCGACGGCCCGGCGTCCGGTTCGTCGTACAGCTCGGCGACCCGCCGGAGCAGCAGGGAGAAGCCGTACCCGTCGATGGCCACGTGGTGGATCCGCTGGTACCACCACCAGCGCTCGTCGCCGAGCTTGAGCAGCGCCGCGGTCCACAGCCGGCCGCCATCGGCCCGCGACCGCGTCAGGTCGACGGGCTCCCGCAGGTCGGCGCGCATCCAGGCGAGCGCGTGCGCCTCGGGATCGGCGGCGGTAGAGCAGTCGATCACCGGGAGCTCGGGGTCGTCGGGCTCGTCGATGACCTGCCGCGGCTCACCGGCGGAGGCGACCACCCGCAGCCGCAGCGTCTCCGCCTCGGCGACCACCCGGCGCAGCGCCGACGCGAACCGGGCCGGGTCCACGGGCCCGTGGACCTCGACGTACTCGGCGGTGTTGAAGATCGGGTTGGCTCGATCCAGCTGCTGCGCGAACCAGATCCCCGCCTGCGCGGTGGACAATGGCAGTTGCTCGTCGGCACGGCCCGGCATCGCTCTCCCCACGATCAACAAAACAGGTAAGGCTTACCTTAATTCTCAACCGTTTCGCGGTACAGCCGCCAGGCGCATCGACCGACGTGGGGCTACTCACCCGACGCGGGCCGCGCGAACACCATCAGGGCCGAGTTCTTGTTCGGCAGACCCACCTCCGCGGCCCGGTCGAAGCCGGCCTTGCCGAACGCGCCCACCGAGGCTCCATTGTGGACGTTGGGCTCGGCGACGACCCGCCGGCATTCCCGGTCGGCGGCCAGCAATCCCTCGGCCACCGCGCGCAGCAGCGCCGACCCCACGCCGCGCCCGATCGCGTCCGGCTCGCCGATCGCGATGTGCACGCCGAGGTCGTGCGGCTCGTGCGAGTAGCAGCGCGCCAGCTTGTCGCGCTGCACCCGGTAAAGCTCGACGTATCCGACATCCCGCCCGTCGAGCCCGACGATGCACGGCACCGAATGCTGCCCGGCGAGCTGACCGGCCAGCTCGTCCCGCCACTGCGCCACCGGCCACGCCTGGTCCCAGTTGACCGCGACGTGCTCGTTGTTCATCCAGCGGTGCACCAGCTCAACGTCCGGTCCGCCATCCGCGCCGTCGACCCGGACCGGCCGCAGCGACCAGCCCGCGCCCAGCTCCGGGATCGGCACGCCGGGAACGTCCGGGACGTCCGACCGCAGCGGGTTCCGCGCCTCGAACGGCACGGCCTGCACGCGGATCTCCCCCGACTCCGCGCGATACCGCAGCCCGGAGCCGTTGAGCGCGGCGAGATCGGTCAGCGTCGGGCTGGTCAACCAGTGCTCGACCAGCCATTCCACGTCCGGATACGCCTCGGCGACGCCCCGCAGCCGATCCGCGAGCCCGGCGAGCAGATCCGCCTCGTGCACGACACCGCGCCGCCCCAGCAACCCGATGACCGCCAGCGCACCACGCGTCAACAGCGCCGCGGTCGCACCCGTGACATCGTCGGGCTGCCAGCCGCGAACCGCGGGCAGCAACCGGCCCTCGACGTGCGAGGACAACCAGCGCTGCGCCTCCTCGGCATCGGAGACCGAGCGGGCCACCGCGACCAGGTCCTCGGGCAGCGCCAGCGGATCGACCGCGCGGCGCGGCAAGGCGTCCACCAGCCAGTCCAGCAGCGAGCCCGAGCCGGCGACGTTGATCGGCGCGCCGGGCAGCGCCCGGGCTCGCGCGTCGGCGGAGCACGCGGCCGCGAGCAACGCCGGCTCGGCCACCTCGACCGGACCGCCCGTCGCGTCCAGCACGTGGATCGGACCGAAGCCGTGCGCGCCGGTCGGCGAGTCGTAGACGACGTCCGTGCGCAGGCGCAGCGATCCGATGGTCAACCGCAGCGGTCCCTCGGCGACCGGGGTGTGCGTCTCGGCCAGCCACCGCCGCAACAGCACCGAGGTCCGCTGGTGCGGCTGTCCGGCAAGGTCAACTCCAGTCGTCACGCAACGCTCCCTAAGCACAGCAATCCGTTCCGTTCTGTGAGCGAAGCCTAACCTGACTACCCGATCTCGTGACCGCGCCTCACCCGACTGACGCATCCCGGCGCGCGGCCGACCCGGACTCGTCACCGAACGTGCGAAACGAGCACAGTGGACGAAGCCGCGTCACGATCCCTGAGAGTGCGATGGGGTTTTGACCGCCTGATCATCAGTACCTGATCCGGTGATGATCGTTGTTTTCCGCTGGGCGGGCACCCACTATCGCCCCTACTCTCCGAGCTATCGAATCGGCCGCACCGTCCGGAGAGGAGTTCATCAATGGAAGACGCCGACTCTGTCGTGCCCCTCCGGCCGGGATTCGACATCCAGGTCCGAGGCTTCAACCGCCACCAGGTCATCGAGCACCTGGAACTGCTGGAGGACCAGCTGCGACTGGTCACCATCGACCGCAACGAAGCGGCACAGCTCAACTCCGACCTCCGGAAGCTCTGCGACGACACCCGCCGCAGCCTCGACGCCGCCGAGGAGCGCCTCAAGCGCATCGAATCCTCCGACACCGGACTGCCCGCAGCCTCCCAGCGCGTGCAGAACATGCTCTCGATCGCCGAAGAAGAGGTGCAGACCCTGCGCGATCGGGCGCGGCGGCAGGCCGAGATCATCCGCGGCACCGCGGAGACCGAGGCGCGCGAGCTGATCGGCGAAGCCGAGCGGGCCGCGGGCGAGCTGCGCAACGAGTGCAGCGAGCTGGTCGCGGACGTCGAATCGAGGCGCGCGCGGCTGCACCGCGAGCACGACCAGAAGGCCAGCGATCTGCGGTCCCGGGAGCACCGGCTGCGGCAGAACATCCGCAACGAGTACAAGCGGACCATGTCGGAGGCCCAGGAAGAGGCCGACACGCTGATCTCCGACACCCGGCGGCGGTGCGGCGAGTGGGACGCCGAAACCGAGCAGCGGCGGCTGGCCGCGCTGGAGGAGATCCGCACCAAGCAGCTCCGGCTGGAAGAGATGCGCACCTCGGTGCTGGCTTCGATGGACAACGCCCGCCGGCTGCTGGACGACTCCGCGGCCGATCTGCGCGGCCAGAACACGGCGCCGAGCATCGCGGACGACGAGACCAGGCAAATCACCCAGGAAGTGCCGGTCGAGCAGGTCGAGCAGCAGCCGGTCCGACTGCCGGAACAGCGCGAGGACGTGCAGACCTACACCATCCCCATCGAGCGGGCGCGCACCAACGGCGCCGCCCCGCACCCCGGACCCGCCCGGCAGAGCTGATCGGAGTACCTCGTGGACCTGCTCGTGCTGATGTTCGTCACCGGTTTCGCCTTGGCCACGCTGATCTTCTGGCCGCTGCTGCAACGGGCGAACCGGCGTCTCGCCGAGAGCGGTGTCTCCGAAGCGGCGATCGCGCCGAAGGGCAAACACGCGCTGCGCACGCCGGACGCCCCGGCCAGGTCGGCCTCGCCGACGGTCATCGCCCGGCGGCCGAGCACCGATCAGGCGGCACCGGCGGAGTCCGAGCCGAAGTCCGAGGAGCCCCAGCCGGTGCCGGTCGCGCCGCAGCAGCGCACGGCGGAGCCGGTGGAGATCCCGGAGCTGCCGACCGACCTGTTCGGGAAGCACTTCGAGGCCAAGTTCAACCGGTCCCGCCAGCGGCTGGCCAGACTCCGCGACGAGATCGGCAAGGAATAGTGAAGTTTTGCGTCATTTTGCGTAGCGGTGCAGGTGGCGGAACCTCAGGCGCCGTCTCGACTGTGGGAGCCCCGACTTATGTATGACCAATACGCGGCATCGGGGCTGTCCTCGCGAGACGACGCCTGAGAACCCGCGGCGGTGCAAGCTGCGAACGTGACGAAGGAGAAAGCGGCTGACGCCGCTTGCTTGCCGGCTGAGCTGAGTGCGGTCGAGCAGATGAAGCTACCGACCTAGCCGCCGGTTGTAGCGAGCGAATGTTAATGCTCAGTCGTTCGTCCAGTCGACTTTCAGCTCGTCGCGCTGACCGAACCGCTCGAGGTGGCGGACGATCACGTCCTGCACCCGGTCGAGCACCTCGGCGTTCTCCGCCTCGGCGCGCAGGGCGAGCGCGTCCGGCTCGCTCACCAGCAGGCAGCTGCCCGCACCGCGATCGGCGGGCAGGGTGATGCGGATGCCTTCCGGCTCCTCGGAAACCTCGCACTTCCGGCCGAGGTGCGAGGACAACTGCTTGGCGTAGCGGGCCGGCTTGTCGGTGCCCACCTTCGCCTGCGATCGAATCGTCAAGACGCCTCCCAAGTTAAGTTAGCCCAACCTAATTGGTACCAGCGGTTGCCGGCGGGTGCGAGATCTCACTCGCCCCGGCCTTCGGGGTCGCCTCGTTGCTACGTTCGAAAGGGACTCGGCACCCGAAGGCTGGAGCCCACTGTTGACCAACCCGCCGACCATCTACCTCGTCGCCACCACCGGACATCCGAACTACGGGGACGAACTGATCGCCGCGGCCTGGCTGAAGCACCTGGCGCGCGTCGCCCCGGACAGCGAAATCTGGGTCGACTGCCCCAACCCCGGACCGAGCGAGGTGCTGCTCGGCCACCTGCACCCGCGGGCCCGGTTCACCGACACGTTCTGGCGGCTGTGCTGGGAAGCCCCGTCCGACGGCCCGTGGGAGGTCGCGTCGTTCGTGCAGCACGCGATCGACAACCCGGGGCTGGCGCCGCGCTGGGTGGCGGGCATCGAACTGGCCGCCCGGGTCGACCTGGTGCACATCATCGGCGGCGGGTTCGTCAACGGCATCTGGCCGCGCCACCTCGGCCTGCTCGCGGCCGCGGTGGCGGCGACCCGGCGGTCCGGCGGCCGGGCCGTGATGACCGGTCAGGGCTTCTGGCCGGTCGCGCCCGAAGCTGAGCCGCTGCTGCGTAACCTCACCGCGCAGTTCGACGTCGTCGACGTGCGCGACGAGCCGTCGGTGGCGCTGGCCGGCGCCGCCTCGCACACCGGCGACGACATGTTCTTCGGCGTCGAACCCGGCCTGTACCGGGACGACGACCTGCGCGAGGTCATGGTGTGCCTGCAGTCGGACCTGCTCGACGTGACGGTGCCCGCGCTGGCCGGATTCCTGCTGGACACGCTCAGCGAATGGGGCGTGCGACCCGAGCAGGTCGGCATCGTGGAGGGCATCCCGCGGGTGGACCGCGAGGTCTTCGCGCTGGTCGAGCACGACCTGCCGGGCGCCCGGTTCTACCCGTTCGCCGAGATCATGGACGCCGGGCTGCCCGCGGCGGCCGGGCAGCGCTGGCTGTCCAGCCGGTTCCACCTGCACCTGATGGCCGCGGCGGCCGGGGCGCACGGGGTCGCGGTGTCGATCAACTCGGGCTACTACACCAACAAGCACCGGTCGCTGATCGACCGCGGTTCCGGCTGGACGCTCAGCGAGGGACTGCGGGTCCCGGCCATGCCGACCAGCGGCGGATTCGCCACCGACGTGCTGCGAGAACTGAAGCAGGCCAAGGAAGAACTCGCGAAGGCGATCTACGGGCGCTGATCTACTCCTCGCCGCCGGCTGCGTCTTCGCGCTGCCGACGGCGGTCGGCGATGTAGAACGGCGCAGCCGCCAGCACGGGCACCAGCATGCCCGCGAAGACGATCAGAAGAGAAATGCCCACGGCCGACGAAACTCCGTCCACGGGTGGAAGAATCCACGCTTTGCTCCTCGCCCGGACGGGCGTCTCGCAGAGAGCATCGCTGCACCGCACGATACGTTAGCGGTGCAACATGTGCGCCCGGTCACATCGAGTCGGCGCGGATTATTCCCACCTCGCAACGGGTTTCGCCCGCCGGCCCGCCGCCGCCCGGCCCGCCCGCACAACTTGCGCCGCTGCGCGGACGAGCCGGGAATTCCTCATCCGAGGAAGCGCGCGGTGGGCCATTCCTCCTTGATCCAGGCACTGTTCCAGAACAGCCACTCGTACTCGGTGGCCCGGGTGAACGCTTCGAGCATCCGCTGCCGGGTCTCGTCGTCCGCAGCCTCGGCGACCCGGTCGGTGAGGTCGCGGGCGGTCAGCACGGCCGCGGCGAACTCGTCGTCGGCGTAGGTCTGGATCCACGCCCGGTACGGGTGGCCCTCGGCGCCTCCGGTGGCCTCCAGGATCGTGGTGCCGACGTGCTGGTACACCCAGAAACACGGCAGGATCGCCGCCAGCAGCACCGGATACGGCTCGGTCAGCGCGTTCGCGCGCAGGAACGAGGTGTAGGCCAGGCAGGACGGGGACGTGCCGATCCCGGCGATCTCGGCGTCGGACAGGCCGAACTCGGCGACGTACCCGGCGTGCAACCGGCGCTCCTCGACCAGCGCGCCCTGCGAGGCGCCGGCGAGGAACGCGGCGTCCTCGGCGGTGTCGGCGCTCGTCGCGGCGGCGGCCAGCGCCTGCGCGAAACCGACCAGGTAGCGCGCGTCCTGCACGATGTAGAACGCGAAGCGGGCGCGGTCCAGGGTGCCGTCGGTCAGCGCGGCGTTGAACGGGTGCTCGACGATCGCCTGCTGAAGATCGGCGGTGTGCGCCCAAGCCTTGGCGCAGAAACCGTCGGCGGGCGGAGCGGGCAACTTGCTCATCAGAACCTCTCGTGATCGTGTTTCGGCACCGCGGCGAACGGCGCACGCAATTTCAATGGAAATCGAAGGTCCGATTTCCATTGAAATTGCGGCAGGACGGGTCGCCGGGTCACCACCAGTGGTGGAAGTGGTGGACCGGGCCGTGGCCGTGGCCCACGTCGAGCCGGTCGGAGGTGCGCAGGGCCTCCGTCAGGTACTCCTTGGCCTCGCGCACCGCTTCGAGCCAGTCGCCGCGCTGCGGTCGCAGCGCGGCGATCGCGGCCGACAGCGTGCAGCCGGTGCCGTGGTCGTTGGTGGTCGCGACCCGCTCGCTGGAGAGGAACTCGGCGATCCCGTCGCCGTACAGCAGGTCCACGCTGGTCCCGCCGTCGAGGTGGCCGCCCTTGAGCAGCACCTGCTTCGCCCCCAGCCCGGCCAGCCGCTCGGCCTGCGCGGGCATGTCGGCGGGGTCGGTGAGCTCCGGCTCGCCCAGCAGGTCCGCGGCCTCCGGCAGGTTCGGAGTGATCAGGTCCACCCGCGGCAGCAGCTCCTCGCGCAGCGCGCCGACCGCTTCCGAGGCGAGCAGCCGGTCCCCGCTCTTGGCGACCATCACCGGGTCCAGCACGACGTGCGGCGGCGCGTAGCGGTCGAGCACCTCGACCACCGCGCGGATCACCTCGGCGTTGGCCAGCATGCCGATCTTGACCGCGTCCACCCGCACGTCGTCGAGCAGCGTGACCAGTTGCGCGGTGATGAACTCCGGCGGCACCTCGTGGACCTCGGACACCCCGGTGGTCGTCTGCGCGACCAGCGCGGTGATCACGGACATGCCGTAGGCGCCGTGCGCCGAGAAGGTCTTCAGGTCGGCCTGCACGCCTGCTCCGCCGCTGGGGTCGGTGCCGGCGATGGTCAGCACATTGGGAACCATGACGTCCCTCCGCTAGTACGAGCTAGGTCAGGTTCAACGGGTCTGTTCTCAGCCCGGCAGCCGGGCACCCCGCGTCACTGCCACCAACCTAACAACCGGGCCGGGCCCACGACCACGCCCGCCTTGCTGTTTCCGAACTCGTTCCGCGAGGCGGTGCTAAGCGGCTTCGCCGCTTCGAAGCGCAAGAGCCGCCCTGCCGCAGCCTCCCGAACGGCTCTCAGTCGATCAGGCCGACCACCACGCCGGCGGTGAGGACCTCGCCGGGCCGCACCTGGTGCCACAGCGTGCCGGTGGCCAGCGCGGAAACCCAGCCGACCGTCCGGCCGCAGCGATCGCCGCCCACCCTGATCTCCGCCAACCGGTCGCCCACCCGCACCCGGCTGCCGTCCGCGACCAGCCAGCACACCAGCACGCCGCGCGCCGGATCGCGACCGGCCTGCCTGCGCCCGAGTTCGGGGAAGTGCACCTCGGTCATCCCGCCCCCCCTAGATGATCGCCCCAGCATTGCCCCAGGTGCGCCGCGCGACAAGACCGTTCGGCGGCCGGACCACTCCGATCGCCGAGCCGCCCGCCTGCTCCGATCGGCCCACGCGACCCGGGCGGAATCGGCACAGCGATCGAATTCACACCGTGAAGGCACCCACCGGTAGGCAAGGGGACCCTTCATCGCGGACTAAAGTGGTTGATGATGGAAACCACGACCGATGCCCCGAGCTTCGCCCGTTCCCGCCGGCAACCCCGGCCGGAGGATCCCGCCCGGATCTGGGCCCCGCTGGCGGACCTGACCGAAGCCGCCGTGGCGGCCGCCGGCTCGGGGACGGTGGCGATCACCCGCGGATTCGACCGCAACAGCAGGCAGCGCGCGAAGGCGCTGCGCGAGCTGCTGAACCGGCGCGACGTCGACGCCGTCGAGGTGACGCCGGCTCCGGGCAGCGCCCGGCTGCTGGCCGACGTCGACGTCACCGCCGTGGTCAACCTGATCGGCGCCGGGTCGTGGCAGCCCTACCGGGTGGCCGCCGAGCTGCGCGCCCCGGTGCTCACGCCGAAGCCGGGCGACGGCCCGGCCGAGGAGGTCACGCGGGACGTGATCGCCCTGGCCGGCGACTCGGGCCACCGCGACGTCGCGATCTCGCACGTCGCCGTCCGCTCCGAGGCCCCCGCCGCCAGCCGGCTCACCCTGACCTACGACGGCGAGCAGCTGACGGTGCCCGGCGGTTGGTTGACCATCGCGGTGCAGGGCAGCGAGCTGGAGGTCAAGGTCGGCGGCGTGGACTTCCCGGAGCGCACGCTGAGCACCGGCGAGATCCGGGTGGAGGCCTTCGACGCGCCGCACCGGCTGGTCCGGGACGAGCTGCCGATCGCCGACTTCGAAGAAGCGGCGGTCACCTTCACCGCCGAGGCGAACGGCCTGGTGGTCCGCCCGGTCTGAGCCCCAGCCCACCGACTCACGTCCGCAGCTTCGAACGGAGCTGCGGACTTCTGCTTTTCCGGGAACCGCCGCTCGAGTGAATGATCACTCGGAGTTTCCAGATCACCCGATGTAGATGTGTTCTGAGCCACGCCCGCGAATGATGCTGGCATATGCCGTCACGGTTCATACCCAACCGCGTCCCTCGATCAATACCGCGCGCTGGAGGCAGAGCGCGCGAACTGCAACAGGGAGGCTGGGGATCGTGGAGCCCACCAAGCAGTGGCATGTGAGCTGCCGCGATGTCGCCGGCAGACGTCGGGACATGTCGGTGTTCATCAACCAGGAGAACGTCGTGCTGATCGCCCCACCGGGCGAGACCGCAGTGCTGTCACCGCTGGAGGTCGGCAGGCTGCGGGCGGCCTTGCGCGACGCGATCGTGCAGGCCGCCACGCTCGAGTGAACACCCATCGAGGGCGGGGCGGACGACGGTCCGCTCCCGCTCTCGTGATCTCGGCCTTCCCCACGCAGTCCGCTCACGGCATTATCTACTCCCGGTAACCTGGCGACCGAGAGGTGACTGCGTGAGCACGTTCTGGCAACGATCAGCCGCGCTCCTCGGGCGCGGAACGTCCGGCCTGCACACGGCGTTCGTCCTGGCCAAGCAGGGGGTGATCAGCCCGCTCCGGCCGGACAAGCTGCTGCGGGTCGTCCTCGCCTGGCGGCGCTGGGGCATCACGCCGCCGCTGGGCTTCGCCGTCGGCTCGGTGCGCCACGCCGACCGCCCGGCCGTGATCGACGAGCGCGGCGCGCTCAGCTACGCCGAGCTCTCGCAGCGCACCACCCGGTTGGCCAACGGCCTGCGCGACCGCGTCCCCGGCGGCACCCGGATCGGCGTGCTGTGCCGCAACCACCACGGTCCGGTCGAAACGATCGTCGCCGCCGCCAAGCTCGGCGTCGACGTGGTGCTGCTCAACACCGGCCTGAGCAGCCGCCAGCTCGTCGACGTGATCGCCGAGCAGCGGGTCGGCCTGCTCGTCCTGGACGCCGAGTTCCGCAGCCACCTGCCGAACCTGCCCGAGGACCTCGATGCCGTGCTGGCGTGGACCGAGGGCACCACCCGCCACGACACCCTCGAGCACCTGATCACCACCGCCCCGGCCAAGCAGCTGCCCCGGCCGGGCCGGCACTCCCGGATGATCGTGCTGACCTCCGGCACCACCGGAACCCCGAAAGGCGCCCGCCGCCCCGATCCGGCGGGGCTGGCCCCCGCGGCGTCGATCCTGTCCCGGGTGCCGCTGCGCAGCGGCGAACGAGTGCTCGTCAGCGCGCCGCTGTTCCACACCTGGGGAATCGCCGCGTTCCAGCTCGGCTCGGTGCTCGGCGCGACACTGGTGCTGCACCGCAAGTTCGATCCCGAGCACGCGCTCAGCGCCGTGGAGCGCCACCAGTGCACGTCGATGTTCGCGGTGCCGGTGATGCTGCAGCGCATCCTCGAACTCCCCGAACGGATCCGCACCAAGTACGGCCACGACGCGCTGCGCATCGTGGCGAGCAGCGGTTCGGCGCTGCCCGCCGACCTGGCCACCAGGTTCCAGCGCGCCTTCGGGCCCGTGCTCTACGACCTCTACGGCTCCACCGAGGTGTCGTGGGTGAGCATCGCGACACCGCACGACCTGCGCGCCGCGCCCGCCACCGCGGGCCGACCGCCGCGAGGCACGATCGTGCGCATCCTCGGCGAGGACGGGACACCGGTGCGCCGCGGCGCGACCGGGCGGATCTTCACGGGCAACGACATGCTCTTCGAGGGCTACACCAACGGCAGCAGCCGGGAGATCCGCGACGGACTGATGTCCACCGGCGACCTCGGGCGCATCGACGCCGCCGGGCGGTTGTTCGTCGTCGGCCGCGAAGACGACATGATCATCTCCGGTGGCGAGAACGTCTACCCCAAGGAGACCGAGGACGCCATCGCCGGGATGCCGGAGGTGTCCGAGGCCGCCGTCATCGGCGTCGACGACGCCGAGTTCGGGCAGCGGCTCGCGGCGTTCGTGGCGCTCCGCGCCGACGGCGACCTGGACGCCGAGCAGCTGCGCGACCGGCTTCGCGGCAGGCTGTCGAAATTCGCCATGCCCCGCGATGTGGTGTTCCTCGACGAGCTGCCGCGCAACGCCACCGGCAAGGTCGTGCCGCGCGAGCTGCTCGCCTGCCTGGAGGCATGACCGGCACGGCTGCACGATCACGTCCCGTGGCGGGTTAGGCTGCCTCGGGTGAATGACCGTCTAGTGTGGATCGACTGCGAAATGACCGGTCTCGATCTCGGCAAGGACGCGCTGATCGAGATCGCCGCCCTGGTCACCGATGCCGACCTCAACATCCTCGGCGAAGGCGTGGACATCGTCATCCACGCCGACGACGAAGCGCTCGCCGGGATGCCCGACGTGGTGCGCGACATGCACGACCGCTCCGGGCTCACCGAAGAGGTGCGCCGCTCCGAGGTGACCCTCGAAGAAGCCGAACAGCGGGTGCTGGAGTACATCCGCCAGTACGTGCCGGTCGACCGTTCCGCGCCGCTGGCCGGCAACTCGATCGCCACCGACCGCGGCTTCATCTCGCGCGACATGCCGCGGCTGGACGCCCACCTGCACTACCGGATGGTGGACGTGTCGTCCATCAAGGAGCTGTGCCGCCGCTGGTACCCGCGGATCTATTACGCGCAGCCGGAGAAGGGCCTCGCGCACCGCGCGCTGGCCGACATCCGGGAGTCCATCCGCGAGCTGGCCTACTACCGGCGGACGGCGTTCGTCCCGCAGCCGGGGCCGACCAGCGAACAGGCACAGGCGGTGGCCGCCGAACTGCTCAACGACGATGGCGCCGGCAAGGCCCGCGATACCCCGGAGAACGGCCGCTGACCAGCGCGCACCGGGATAACCGGAGCCGGTGGAAAACCCGGTGGCAGCGCACGCTACTATGTGAGCGTTGCTCCGGAAGGGTCCGAAAGGGCCGGTCCGAGCGGCCGAGGTGGGTGTAGCTCAGTCGGTAGAGCACTGGGTTGTGGTCCCAGGTGTCGCGGGTTCGATTCCCGTCACTCACCCCAATGAAGAAAGGCCCCGTTCCGCTGGAACGGGGCCTTTCTTCATTGCCCGGTCGCTCGGGGTGAGCGGTCGTTTCCGGTGCTGCCGGGAACAACCGCTCACGCCCAACTCACCTGTTGCCCTGCACCCACTGGTCCCACGGGATCTGCCAGTCCCCGAAACCGTCCCAGGAACGCAGGTTCGGTCCGCCGGAATTGGTGATCTGCACGACGTCGCCCTTCTTCAGCAGGTCGAAGACCCACTTGGCGTTCTCCATGCTCATGTTGATGCAGCCGTGGCTGACGTTGCGCCGGCCCTGGTCGCCCACCGACCACGGCGCGGCGTGCAGGAACTCGCCGCCGTTGGAGATCCGGACCGCCCACTTCACCTCGGTGCGGTAGCCGCCGGCCTCGATCGGCAGACCGTAGGTCGAGGAGTCCATCACCTTGGTGGCGTGGTGCTCCGTGACCACGTGCACGCCGTTGTTGGACGGGAAGGACGGCTTGCCCAGCGACACCGGCATGGTCCGGATCACCTCGCCGTTCTTCTCGATGCTCATCTGGTGCGAGGCACCGTCGGCCTTCAGGACGACCGCATCGCCGATCGTGATGGTGGCCTTGCGGTCCTCCTCGCCCCAGACCCCGTTGCCGAGGTCCTTGCCGTACACGTCGACGTCGATCGACACCTTGGTGCCCGGCTTCCAGTAGTCCTTCGGCCGCCAGTGCACCTCGCGGCTGTTGAACCAGTAGAAAGCGCCCTCCACGGCCGGCTCGGTGCTGATCTTGATCGCGTCCTCGGCCTTGGCCTTGTCCGGTGCCGGGGCGTTCTGGCTGAAGTAGAAAGCCAGCGGCTGCCCCACGCCGACGGTCTGCCCGTCGAGCGGGTTCATCGACACGAAGCTCTTCTTGCCCGGCGAGACCGTGCTGAAGGTAGATTGCTGGGTGATGGCCGGCCCGCTCGCCCCCTGCGCGGTCACGGACAGCGTGTAGGTCTTGCCGTAGCCGAGCTTCTCGCCCGCCGTCCAGCTCGCCCCGTCCGGCGCGATGGCACCGGACAGCTTCGCGCCTTCCGAGTTGGTCAGCACCGCCTCGACGATCTTGCCGTTGACCGCCGTCGCCTTGATCGGCCCGGCCGGCGAGATATCCTTGGCGCCGTTCTGCGGCGCCAGTTCCAGTGTCGGTGCGGGCGGCACCTCATCGGACGCCGGAGTGGCCCCCGAACCCGATTCGCTGCAGCCGGCGACGAGCAACGCCACCAAGCCGAAGATCAACATTGCCAACAGTCGTGAAACCCGTACGGGAACCCCGACCGAATTACGCCACTCCCTCATGGGCAACAGTCCGTCCGATCCGATGCGCCACTACGCCTGTGAACAGTGTGCAGCAATGCCCCGACAGTGTGTGAAGGGACCACAAGATGCACACCGGGTGATCGCCCCTGACCGATCGCCCTCCATAGAGACGCAACGCCCCACCCCGAGGTTGCGTTCCCACCCCGGCAACCTCGTCGAACCCAAGACCGACCCCCTGTTCGGCACCCCCACACGACCGTGCTAATGTTTTCCACGTCGCCAGGGAGACCGGCCGGAACGGGAAACCGAAAGGGAACCGAACCGAACGGATCAGAACTGACCGGCAGCCAGCGCCAATAGCTCAACTGGCAGAGCAGCTGACTCTTAATCAGCGGGTTCGGGGTTCGAGTCCCTGTTGGCGCACTCGATATGCGGAACGCCCTGCTTACGCGGGGCGTTTCGCTTTTTTCTATATCTCGTCATTGCTTTGGGGGGCCGAGCCCCCCAGACCCCCCACGGTGCGGTGTTCGGCTTCCGTTCTCGGGTCGCCCTTTGCAGGCTTCCGGGCCTGGGTAGCTCCTGGGCCATAAAGCATCCTTCGGACTGGGTGGTTCCCCTTCTCGGCTTGGTGGGGGACGTCGCCTTCCTTGCACGCTGGCCCTTGCTCGGCTTCGCCGGCGCTGGGGGACCTGGCCTTCGGACCGGATGGTCCCTCTTCTTGTCTTCTTGGCCTGGGTTGGTGGTCGTTGCGGCGTGGTTGCCGGTGGGGATCGGGGTTGTACCCGGTCGGACCTGGTTTTGTTGGGGGTTCTTGGCCAAGGATCTGGGGGTTGGCTACCGATCGGAGGTTGCTGCGGCTTGGCCTTCTTCGGGTCCTTGATCAGCTTCTTCGTCTTCGTGGTGACCCTGGCTTGCTTGGTTCGGTTGGTTCTTGCTCTTCGCCGGGGTTCCGGCTCCGATCGCAGCTCGGAGTTCTCCCGCGCGCTGATGGGCGTCGGGATGAGCGCCATGCTGTTGCCACCCCTGCTCCCCGCCGGCTTGTGGGCCGCGGTGTTCGTCGCCGGCTCCGCCTGGCTGGGCTTGCTGGCGCTGCGCCGGCGTCCCGCTCTCGCCCACCTGCACCACTTCGTGGGCTCGTTGGCGATGGCTTACATGTTCGCCGCTACGCGGCCTCACTCCGCCGCTACGCAGGCGTTCTCGTTGCCCTCCGGGCACTCGCACGGGCACTCGCACGGCGGCGTTCCGGGCGTCTTCGACGCCCCTCCCGCCGGCTTCGCGTTTCCGCTCGTGGCTTGGGTGCTGATGATCTACAGCCTGCTCAGCGCCGGCTTCGCCGGCACCGATCTGCTGCGGCCCCCTCCGGCCTGCCGCCGGTTCGGCGCCGCGACCGAACTGGTCCTGTCGTTGGGCATGGCCCACATGTTCCTGACCACGCTCTGACCCCTGGCCCCCACCCGCACGAAGTGCACACGGGTCGCGGGCCTCCTCAGTCCATTCCGGACACTCGGAGGGTGATGTTCAGGCGGCCCGCCGCCATGCCGATCTCCGGTCCCGTGCCCGGGAACGTCTTCGGCACCCCGTGGTAGGCCAGCCGGGACGGGCCGCCGAAGACGAACAGGTCGCCCGAGCACAGCTCCACGTCCGTCCACGGCTTGTTGCGGTTCTCCGCGTTCCCGAAGCGGAAGACGCAACTGTCGCCGAGGCTCAGCGACACCACCGGTTCCCGGCTCCGCTCGTCGCGGTCCTGGTGCATGCCCATCCGCGCGTCGGCGTCGTAGAAGTTGACCAGCGCCACGTCCGGCCGGTAGTCCTCGGCGGCGCGGCCGTAGGCGTCGGCCAGCGCTCTGCGCCCCAGGTCGCCGAGCCAGTCCGGGAACGGCGTGACCGGGGAACCGTCGCCGTCGTCGACCGTTCGCGAGTAGCGGTAGGGATACCAGTGCCAGCCGAGGCACACGGTCCGCACCGACATCACGCCGCCGCTGGGCAGCCGCGCCGATCGCAGGCCCGCCGGCGAACGCGCCCATTCCCGGCACGCGACGACCAGTTCGCGCTGCCGCTCGACGTCCAGCCAGTCGGGCACGTGCACCGCGCCCGGGGCGATCTCGGCCCGCTCGCGCGGGATCAACGAATCCACATCCGCCCCTCTACCACGCCAAGATCATCGCAACTCGGCGATCTCCTCGTGAGAACGCTCTCAATACTGGTTTCGCTACTCCGTTCAGGTTAGGCTTGCCAAACTTTTGGAGCCAACCGGACAGGCAGGGAGCACCATGTTCCGTCCTCGTCGACTGCTCGCGGTCATCACCGCCGTGCTCGCGCTCGGCACCGCCGCGGCGTGCGGCACGTCGACCCCCGAGCAGTCCCCCGCGCCCCAAGGCACCGAGCGGATCGTCACTCACGCCAAGGGCCAGACCAAGATCACCGGCACCCCGAAGCGGGTGGTCGTGCTGGACACCGGAGAACTCGACGCGGTGCTGGCGCTGGGGGTCAAGCCGATCGGAACCGTGCTGCCGGACGCCAACAAGACGCTGCAGCCGTACCTCGCCGAGAAGGCCGGTGACATCGAGATCGTCGGCACCATCGGCTCCCCCAACCTGGAGAAGATCACCGCGCTCCAGCCGGACCTGATCCTCTCCAGCAAGGTCCGCGACGACCAGAACTACGAGGCGCTGAGCAGGATCGCGCCGACCGTGTTCGCCGAGACCGTCGGCAAGACCTGGAAGCAAAACTTCCTGCTCGACGCCGAAGCGCTGGGCAAGAAGGACGAGGCGCAGCGGATCCTCGACGCCTACCAGCAGCGCGCCGCCGACATCGGCAAGCAGGTCGGCGACCCGGCCGCCCGCAAGGTCAGCATGCTGCGGTTCATCCCCGGAGACATCCGCCTGTACGGCAAGGGCTCCTTCATCGGCACGATCCTGGCCGACGCGGGCTTCGGCCGCCCCGACAACCAGCAGATCGAGCAGACCCACACCAAGATCAGCCGCGAGCAGATCTCCCAGGCCGACGGCGACCAGCTGTTCTACGCCGCCTACGGCGAAAGCGCCAAGCAGCAGATGACCGGCGTGGTCGACTCGGTGCAGTGGACGACCCTCAACGCCGTGAAGAACGGCAAGGCCATCGAGGTCCAGGACGACACCTGGTACCTCGGCCTCGGCCCGATCGCCGCCAACCTGGTCCTGGACGACCTGCAGAAGGCCTTCGCCCAGCAGTGACCCGGAGAAGAGCTGATTTCAGAATGGATTTGCGTAGCGGTGCAGGTAGCGGAACCTCAGACGCCGTCTGGACTCCGTGATCCCCGACTTACGTATGACCAATACGCGGCGCTGGGGCTGTCCTCGCCAGACGACGTCTGAGAACCCGCGGCGGTGCAAGCTGAGTCCCACACCGCATGCGGCTGACGCCGCATTCTGAAACGCCCCCGAAGAGCCCGTGGGTCCACCGGACTCACGGGCTCTTCGCTGCGCCGATCCGCAGATCGCCGGCGCTGCGCCCGACGCGCAGCTCGCCCGCCCCGGGCTCGACGTCCACCACCACCGACACCTCGGCTCCCGCCTCGGCCTCGGCGACGGCGAACCCCGCCAGCCGCAGCGGCTCCGTCGCGTACACCTGCGCCACCTCGCGTCCCGCTCGGTCGCCCGTGTTGCGCAGCTTGACCCGCACGCCTTCGCCTTCGGCGACGGCGTCCAGGTATTGCCAGGTCGTGTACCCGAGCCCGTGTCCGAAGTGGAACGCCGGTGTCACGGCCCGGTCTTCGTACGCGCGGTAGCCGACCACGGTCCCCTCGGTGTAGTGCAGTTCGCCGTCCACCGGCTGCACACCGGGCAGCGGGACCGGGACGTCGGCGAGCTCGGCGGGGAACGTCGTCGGCAACCGGCCGCCGGGCTCCGCCTCGCCCAGCAGCACATCGGCCAGCGCGTCCCCGTACTCCTGGCTGCCGAACCAGGTCCACAGCACCGCGGGCACGTCGGCGGCCCACGGCATGAGCACCGGCGAACCGGCGTTGACCACCACGACGGTGTTCGGATTCGCCGCCACGACCTTGCGGATCAGCTCGTTCTGCGCGCCGGGCAGATCCAGCGAGTCGCGGTCGCGGCCCTCCGTCTCGACCTCGTCGTTGGTGCCGACCACCACCACCGCGACATCGGCGTCCCTGGCGACCGCGAGGGCCGCGGCGAGTTCGCTGGCGTCGTCCCATTCCCGTGCGCGGTGCCCGATTCCGACCGCCACCAGCGCATCGAGGCTCTGCGGGGTGAACTCCACGGTGAGCGCGGCCCGACCGGCGTCGTCCAGGTCCGATTCCACGATCACCACGTTGAACCGCTGCTCGGGCGGCTCCAGCATGTCGCCCATCGGATCGTCGATCCCGTCCGCGCGCACCACGTCCGCGGCCAGCACCTCCCGGCCCGCGAGCTCGACGCGGAAGCCGCCGGTGCCGTTCACCCCGAACACGTGCTCGCCGACGTCGAGCAGGAGATTCCCCCGCAGCCGCAACGACTTCGCCCCGGCAGGCAGCCCGCCGAGCCACAGCAGCCGCTCGGTGCCGCGCAATTCGCTTTCGAGCACCTCGCCGTCGGCACCGAGGTAGTCGACGCGCAGGCCGCTGCCCTCTCCCGCCGGATCGGCGACCTCCGCACCCGGGATCACGTCCAGCAGCCGCCGGTGCCGGACACCGCGCTGGTACACGACATCCGCGTCCGGCAACGCCGCCCGCAGCCCGTCCAGCGGAGTCACCACGTGCGGCGGGCTGACGTGCGAGGAACCGCCGCCCTGCACCGCCGGAATGGTGGCGTTCTCGCCGATCACCGCGACCTTGGCGACCTTCGGGTCGATCGGCAGCAGCGGCGCATCCGACACGGCCTCGTTGCGCAGCAGCACGAATCCCTGCGCCGCGAGCCGCCGAATGACCGGCCGGGCCTCCTCCGACGGACCGCCACCGCCAGGCTCGGAGTCCTCGAAAGCGCCGACGCGGTCGGCCAGCCGCAGGACGCGCAGGACCTTGTCGTCCAGCACCGACTCGGGAACTCCGCCCTTCTCCACGGCTTTCGCGAGTTTTCCGCCGCTCCAGGGGCTTTTCGGCCCGGGCATCGCCAGGTCGAGGCCGCCGAGCGCCGCCGCCTGGAGCGAGCGGGTGGCGAACCAGTCCGACACGAGCACGCCGTCCCACGCCCACTCACCCTTGAGGATGTCGTTCACCAGCGCGGAATTCTCGGTCATCGTGCTGCCGTTCACCGAGTTGTAGGCGGCCATCAGCACCCACGGCGATGCCTTCGCGATGATCCGCTCGAACGGCTTGAGGTAGAGGTCGCGCAGCGTCCGCTCGTCGACGATCGCGTCGTAGCTGAGCCGCTCGGTCTCGCTGTCGTTGGCCACGAAGTGCTTCGGCGTCGCGGCCACCCCGCGCGACTGGATGCCCGCCACCACCTCGGCGCCGATCTCGCCGATCAGCAGCGGATCCTCCGAGAAGTTCTCGAAATGCCTTCCGCCGAAAGGACTTCGGTGCACGTTGACGGTCGGCGCCAGCACCACGTGCACGCCCCGGCGGCGCGCCTCGTCGCCGAACATCTCCCCCGCGGTCCGCGCCGCCGCCCGGTCCCACGTCGCCGCCAGCGCGGACGCCACCGGGAACAGCAACGAGGTGTCGCGCTCGTCCCAGGTCGTGCCGCGCACCCCGTTCGGGCCGTCGGAGAGCACCAGCGACCGCAGCCCGATCTGGGGCATCGGGTGCAGGGTCCAGAAGTCGGCTCCGGTCAGCAGCCGCGCCTTGTCCGCCACGGTCAGCTCCGAGAGCAACGACCGAAGCTTCGCCTCGTCCACCGGGTCCCCTTTCGCCAGCCCCCGGCCGCCCAGTCTCGGCCACCGCGCCCGGACTGTCGACCGGTACCACGCCACGCCGTTATCTGCCCATGCACGCCGCCCCCGAACCCAACATGTAGTGTGTCGATCGCTGGTGGTTCACCGGAGGCGTCCGGTGAGGCAAGAGGGAACCCGGTGCGAATCCGGGACTGCCCCGCAGCGGTGAACGGGAACGAAAGGCGTGACCCGGCTGCCGAACGGCAGCGGGTAGAGCACTGGGCGAACAGCCTGGGAAGCCACGACCGCTAGGCCGCCCGTGAGTCCGAAGACCTGCCGCCGGTGCACGCGCGAAGCGTGCTGTCCGGGACCTCGAGGGCGGGTCTGCGCGGACGACCAGCGGCTGCCGCCGCGGGTCTCCTCGCGCGCCGTCGTGGTCCGCCGAGCTCGCGAGGGAGAGAGCCCGTGACGGCGACACTCAACGACTGGACCCGCGTGTCCACTGTGGTCCACCAAGCCTGCGCCGGGCTGTCCGGCGTGTCCGCCGAAGCCGTGCTCGACGAGGTGCGGCGCACCGGCTACACCGGCATCAGCGACGACGAGCTCTCGCTCGCCCAGGTCATGGCGGCGCGCACGCTGATCGAGACCGAACCGAACTACTCGCAGGTCACCGCCCGGCTGCTGCTGGACCGGATGCGCCGCGAGGCGCTGAGCTACCTGGGGGAGCCGCAGGAGGCCGACCAGGAGGAGATGCGCGCCCGCTACCCGGAGTACTTCGCCGACTACGTGCGGCGCGGCATCGAGCTGGAGATGCTGGACCCGGAGCTGGGCGCCTTCGACCTGGCGCGGCTGGGCGGCGCGCTGGTGGCGGAACGCGACCTGACCTTCGGCTTCCTCGGGCTGCAGACCCTCTACGACCGGTACTTCCTGCACCACGACGGCACCCGGTTCGAGCTGCCGCAGGCCTTCTTCATGCGGGTCGCGATGGGTCTCGCGCTTCGCGAGGACGACCGCGAGGCGCGGGCCATCGAGTTCTACCACCTGCTGTCGTCGTTCGACTTCATGTGCTCGACGCCGACGCTGTTCAACGCCGGCACCACCCGGCCGCAGCTGTCGTCCTGCTTCCTGACCACTGTGGACGACGACCTGTCCGGCATCTTCCACTCGATCAGCAACAACGCGCTGCTGTCGAAGTACGCCGGCGGGCTGGGCAACGACTGGACGCCGGTGCGCGGCATCGGCGCCCACATCAACGGCACCAACGGGAAGTCGCAGGGCGTGGTGCCGTTCCTGAAGATCGCCAACGACACCGCGGTGGCGGTCAACCAGGGCGGCAAGCGCAAGGGCGCGGTGTGCGCGTACCTGGAGACCTGGCACATCGACGTCGAGGAGTTCCTCGACCTGCGCAAGAACACCGGCGACGACCGCCGCCGCACCCACGACATGAACACCGCGAACTGGGTGCCCGACGAGTTCCTGCGCCGCGTCGAAGCCGACGAGCAGTGGACGCTGTTCTCCCCGGACGAGACCGCTGACCTGCACGACCTCTACGGCAAGGCGTTCGCCGAGCGCTACCGCGCCTACGAGCAGGCCGCCGACCGCGGCGAGATCAAGGTGTTCAAGCGGGTCCGGGCGGTGGAGCTGTGGCGGCGGATGCTGACCATGCTCTTCGAGACCGGCCACCCGTGGATCACCTTCAAGGACCCGTGCAACCTGCGCTCGCCGCAGCAGCACAACGGCGTCGTGCACTCTTCGAACCTGTGCACCGAGATCACCCTGAACACCAGCACCGACGAGGTGGCGGTGTGCAACCTCGGGTCGATCAACCTGGCCCGGCACGTCACGGCCGACGGCATCGACGCCGAGAAGCTGGAGCGCACCACCCGCACCGCCGTGCGGATGCTGGACAACGTCATCGACATCAACTTCTACACGATCCCTGAGGCACGCCGGTCCAACCTGCGGCACCGGCCGGTCGGGCTGGGGCTGATGGGCTTCGCGGACGCGCTGTTCGTGCAGCGCATCCCGGTGTCGTCGGATGCGGCGGTGGAGTTCGCCGACCGCAGCATGGAGCAGATCAGCTACCACGCCATCGCCGCGTCAAGCGCGCTGGCGGCCGAGCGGGGCCGCTACGAGTCCTTCGACGGTTCGCTGTGGAGCCGCGGCATCCTGCCGATCGACTCGCTCGAACTGCTCGCCGAGGCCCGCGACGGGGACGTCGACCTGGACCGGTCGTCCACACTGGACTGGGAGGCGCTGCGGGCGCGGGTGGTGCGCGATGGCATGCGCAACTCCAACGTGATGGCCATCGCGCCGACCGCCACGATCTCCAACATCTGCGGCGTCAACCAGTCCATCGAGCCGGTCTACCGCAACCTGTACGTCAAGGCGAACATGTCCGGCGACTTCACCGTGGTCAACCCGCACCTGGTCGCCGACCTGAAGCGCGTGGGGCTGTGGGACGACGCGATGGTCGCGGACCTGAAGTTCCACGACGGCAGCCTGCTGCCGATCGACCGGATCCCGCAGGAGCTCAAGGAGCTCTACGCCACCGCGTTCGAGATCGAGCCGCGCTGGCTGGTGGTGGCGGCGGCGCGGCGCCAGAAGTGGATCGACCAGGCGCAGTCGCTGAACCTCTACGTCAGCCGGCCCAGCGGCCGCACCCTCGACGAGCTCTACCGGCTCGCCTGGCACAAGGGCCTGAAGACCACGTACTACCTGCGCTCCACCAGCGCGACCCACGTGGAGAAGAGCACCCTGCGCGGCACCGACGGCAAGCTCAACGCGGTCCCGACTGCGGCCCCGACTGCGGTCCCTACTGGGGTCCCGACTGCGGTCCCGGTCGCGGAGATCCCGACCGCAACGGCCGGCGCGGCCTGCTCGGTCGAAGACCCCGACTGCGAAGCCTGCCAGTAACCCTCACCCCGGCATCCCGCCGCAATTTCAATGGAAATCGAAGGTCCGATTTCCATTGAAATTGCGGGACCCGGGGGCCGGAGCCCAGGTCAAGTCCTGTTCGACGCGCGGACTCGAACCGCGCGATTTCCCATGGAGCAACACAGCATGACCTCCTTGCAATCCCCCTCGTCGGTCGCCGGGCTCGGCGAGATCGACCGCTCCGGCGGGCGCGTCGCCGTCGGCGACAAGGCGATGATCAACGCCCGCGCCGACGTCAACCAGCTGCTCCCACTCAAGTACGGCTGGGCGTGGGAGAAGTACCTCGCGGGCTGCAACAACCACTGGATGCCCACCGAGATCTCGATGCAGGCCGACATCGCGCTGTGGAAGTCCGCCGACGGCCTCAGCGCCGACGAGCGCCTGCTGCTCAAGCGCAACCTGGGGTTCTTCGCCACCGCGGAATCCCTGGTGGCCAACAACATCGTGCTCGCCGTCTACCGGCACATCACCAACCCCGAGTGCCGCCAGTACCTGCTGCGGCAGGCCTTCGAAGAGGCCGTGCACACCCACACCTTCCAGTACATCTGCGAAAGCCTCGGCCTCGACGAGGGCGAGCTGTTCAACATGTACCGCGAGATCCCGTCGATCGCCGACAAGGACGCCTGGGCGCTGCAGTACACCCGCAGCCTGGAAGACCCCGACTTCGCCACCGGCAGCACCGAGACCGACCAGGCGTTCCTGCGCGACCTCGTGGCGTTCTACGTGATCTTCGAGGGCATGTGGTTCTACACCGGGTTCGCGCAGATCCTCGCGCTGGGCCGGCGGAACAAGATGGTCGGCATCGCCGAGCAGTACCAGTACATCCTGCGCGACGAGTCGATCCACCTGAACTTCGGCATCGACTGCATCAACCAGATCAAGCTGGAGAACCCGCACCTGTGGAGCGAGGAGTTCCAGGCCGAGGTCCGGCGGATGCTGGCGGAGGCCTGCGAGCTGGAGATCGCCTACGGGCGCGACACGATGCCGCGCGGCCTGCTCGGCATCAACGCCGAGCTCTGCGCCCAGTACATGCACTTCATCACCAACCGTCGCTGCGCCCAGCTGGGCCTGGAGCCGGTGTTCCCGGAGGCCGACAACCCCTTCCCGTGGATGTCGGAGGCCATGGACCTGAAGAAGGAGAAGAACTTCTTCGAAACCCGGGTGATCGAGTACCAGTCCGGCGGCTCCCTCCAGTGGGACTGACGCCGACGGCCTAGAGCGAACGGCCTGTTCACGCCGCTAGGCGGGGTGAACAGGCCGTTCGTTTGGATGTGATCACTCGCACTCGTCGACGATGGAGCAACCCACCCCGTTCGAGCCCCGGCCCGCCCGGCACCTGCCCTAGCGTCAGCTGGCGATCGCACACCGCACCGGGGAGGAAAGCTTGATCATCTGGGGATTCCGGAGCACCGTCCAGCGGCTGGCCAGCCTGCTGCTCGTCTGCCCGGGCTGCCGCGGCACATATGCGACGACCCTCAACAAGGGCGTCACCAAGTTCACGCTGTTCTTCATCCCGCTGTTCCCGACCAGCACCCGGTACGCGCTGACCTGCACCTGGTGCGGCACGACGTCTCCGATCACCAAGGAAATGGCGGAACAGCTCCAGGCCCAGGCCCAGCAGGGCCTGCAGGCCTGATCACTCGCAGACCGCTCCTTCGGCCGCGGAGCCGACCAGCTTCGCGTACTTGCCGAGCACGCCCTTGCGGAACCGAGGTGCCGGCGGTGACCAGTTCTCCCGACGGCGCAGGAGCTCTTCGTCGCCGACGAGCAGGTCCAGGGTCCGGTCGGCGAGGTCGAGGCGGATCGGATCGCCGTCCTGCACCAGCGCGATCGGTCCGCCATCGGTCGCCTCCGGCGCCACGTGCCCGATGCACAACCCCGTGGTGCCGCCGGAGAACCGGCCGTCCGTCACCAGCAGCACGTCCTTCCCGAGACCGGCGCCCTTGATCGCACCGGTCACGGCGAGCATCTCCCGCATGCCCGGCCCGCCACGCGGCCCCTCGTAGCGGATGATGACCACGTCCCCGGGCTTCAGCGTGCCGTCCTCCACGGCATCCATCGCCCCCTGCTCGCCGTCGAAGACACGCGCCGTGCCCTCGAAGCTCGCCGAGTCAAAGCCCGCGCTCTTGACCACCGCGCCGTCCGGAGCGAGCGATCCGCGCAGGATGGTGAGCCCGCCGGTGGGGTGGATCGGGTTCGAAAGCCGGTGCAGCACCGCGCCGTCGACGTCCGGCGGGTCGAGTTCGGCGAGGTTCTCCGCAACGGTGCGGCCAGTCACCGTCATGCAGTCGCCGTGCAGCAGGCCGGCATCGAGCAGGGCCTTCATCATCACCGGCACGCCGCCGATCCGGTCCACCGCGGGCATCACGTACCGGCCGAACGGCTTGACGTCGGCCAGGTGCGGCACGCGGTCGCCGATCCGGTTGAAGTCGTCCAGCCGCAGGTCGACCTCGGCCTCCCGGGCGATCGCGAGCAGGTGCAGCACTGCATTGGTCGATCCGCCGAAGGCCATCGTCACGGCGATCGCGTTCTCGAACGCCTCCTTCGTGAGGATCTGCCGCGCGGTCAACTGCCGGGCCAGCATGCCGACCGCCAGCCGGCCGGCTTCGCGAGCACCCCCGTCACGGCGCCGATCCACCGACGGCGGGCTGGCCGACCCGGGCACGGACATGCCGAGGGCCTCAGCCACGCAGGCCATCGTGTTCGCGGTGTACATCCCCCCGCAGGCACCTTCGCCCGGGCAGATGGCGCGCTCGATGCGATCCACCTCGGCACGCGTGATGAGGCCACGCGCGCACGCCCCCACCGCCTCGAAGGCGTCGATGATGGTGACCTCGCGGTCGTCGACGCGGCCCGGCAGGATCGAGCCGGCGTAGACGAACACCGACGCCAGGTCCAGCCTCGCCGCCGCCATCAGCATGCCCGGCAGGCTCTTGTCGCAGCCCGCGAGCAGCACTGAACCGTCCAGCCGTTCGGCTTCCATCACGGTCTCGACGGAGTCCGCGATGATCTCCCGGGACACCAGGGAGTAGTGCATGCCGACGTGCCCCATCGAGATGCCGTCGGAGACCGAGATCGTGCCGAACTCCATCGGGTATCCGCCGGCCTCGTGCACTCCTTCCTTCGCCGCCTGCGCCAGGCGCTGCAGCGAGAGGTTGCACGGGGTGATCTCGTTCCAGGAGGACGCCACCCCGATCTGGGGCTTGGCGAAGTCGGCGTCCTGCATGCCGACGGCGCGCAACATCCCGCGCGCCGCGGCCCGCTCCATTCCTTCGGTGACCTCGCTGCTGCGAGGCTTCAGCGTGCGCTGGTCGCTCGTGAGCTTGGCATGGTCCACGCCTCGACTGTAGTCCGCATCACACCCGAACCGCCCGTCACAGGACGACGCGTCGGAGCCGGAAACAGAGAAAGGGTCCCTTCTTTTCCGGTGGACCGGAAAAGAAGGGACCCTTCTCACATAATGTGTCGGCGGTGTCTTACTCTCCCACACCCTGTCGAGTGCAGTACCATCAGCGCTGGGGAGCTTAGCTACCGGGTTCGGAATGGGACCGGGCGGACCCTCCCCGCCATCGCCACCGACAACCCACAACCCCACCCACAACAGGGCAGGAAAACTCGGGTGTCGACGATCAACAAGCGATCATCAATTCAATTATCAACAACAACCATAGCCTGGTTGTTGTCTCAGATACCGTATAG